>DMGO01000061.1:0-8637 GCA_003449795.1 Gammaproteobacteria bacterium
CTCTCAGATGAGTGGTGGTTTGGTTTTGAACAAGAGTATTTTTTCACTAACCCCGAGGATGGAACAATTCTTGGTTGGGAAGATGGAACGCCAAGGCCACAAGGAGATTATTATTGTGGTGTTGGTGCTGGCGATGTTTATGGCAGAGAGATTTCACAAGCACACATGGATGCTTGTATAGATGCTGGCATTAAAATCACTGGAACCAATGCAGAGGTTGCTCTTGGGCAGTGGGAATACCAATGTTTTGGAAAGGGCCTAAAAGCAGCTGACGATCTTTGGATGAGCAGATATCTTCTTCATCTTGTAGCAGAAGAGTTCGGCGTTGCGGTCAACACCCATCCAAAACCCCAAGAGGGCGATTGGAATGGCTCAGGAATGCATACCAACTTCTCAAATGATGAGATGAGAAACAATGGCTCGGAGGAGCTCATGAGTTCATTATGTGAAAAGCTTGGAGCTGTGCATGAGGAAGGCATCAGTAACTATGGCTCAGATAATGAAAAGAGACTGACTGGAAATCATGAAACTCAAAGCATTGATACATTCTCTTATGGAGTGAGCGATAGAGGCGCCAGTATTAGGATTCCTATCTATACGGTTGAGAACAACTGGAATGGTTATCTAGAAGACAGAAGACCTGCTTCAAATGCGGATCCATACAAAATTATTTCGCACATTGTGGGCACGCTGACAAAATAACGCGAAATGCTCTGAATACTAAAGGCCTCTTATGAGGCCTTTAGTCTTTTATAAGGCTTCCAACTAAGCATTCAAGGCCATCAAGGCCATGATCGTTTAAGTATTTTTCAAGCCCCGTATTGATTTTGTTACAAATCAAAGGGTCAATAAACAATGCAGTCCCGATACCTATTGTAGAAGCACCTGCAATGATGAATTCAAGCGCATCTTGCACAGAGCTGATACCACCCTGGCCCATGATTGGAATATTTTGGGGCCCTGCAACCTCGTAAACCTGCATTACTTTTTGAAGCGCTATTGGCTTGATGGCAGGACCCGAAAGCCCGCCTGATGTATTACCTAAAACAGGGCGCTTACTTTCAATATCAATTGCCATGCCAGTAATGGTGTTAATCACTGATAAGGCATCGCTTCCAGCATCTATGCATTTTCTGGCGCTTTCTTTTATATCAGACTGATTAGGAGAAAGCTTTGTAATGATTGGCTTAGATGTTGCAGCCTTACAGGCCTCAACAACTTGTGCAGACATTTCAGGATCATTTCCAAACTCCATGCCACCTTTTTTAACATTGGGGCAGGATATATTTAATTCGATCGCACTGATGTTTGATTGGTCAAATATTCTGCAGACCTCAATATATTCATCAACAGTAGACCCCGATACATTTGCAATAAAGTGGGTCTCAAAGGGCTCAAGTGATGGCAAGATGTTTTCTACAACCTCATGCGCACCAGGGTTTTGTAAGCCAATTGAATTAAGCATACCAGCAGGCGTTTCATAAACCCGATGCGGAACATTGCCTAGACGAGGCTCTAATGTGGTGCCTTTAAGAACTGCTCCGCCAATGTCAGCATTCGAAAAACCCTCTAGTCTTGTGTACTCATCCCCAAAGCCTACGCAGCCTGAAAGCAAAACAATAGGAGAGGCTAGGTTGAGCCCCAAGAATTCGGTTGTTATTGTATTTTTGTTGACCATACTGGTTGTGTGTTCAATATTGTACTACATCAACCCGAAATTCCACCCAACACAGGAAATATTATTAGGCTGTGTGCAAATACAGGGTCCAAACTGCATTTGATACACCCTCTAGGCTTTGTTATATCTGAAAAAAATCTCGAAAGAGCTGCGCTTGACTATGGTGAGGTTGTCGAGATTATTCATCATAAAAACTTCGAAGCATTCTTACAGAATACTCAATTAAGAAGTTACTACTCAGTTTCGACAAAAGGAGAGCCGATGATGAATGATATAAGCATAAAAGCCGGAGACTATGTTATGTTTGGAAGCGAAACAAAAGGCTTGCCCAAAGGGTGCCTCACGCATGAAAAATGTCAAAAAGTGATAAGAATTCCAATGGCAAATGGATCTCGAAGCTTAAACCTTTCGAACTCTGTTGCGATTATTGTGTATTTCGCTCTGGGACAAAATGATTTTACTGGGCTTTCTTAGTCTTCAAATCTAAGTGGCCTATTCATTAACTCCATGCCAGCTTCTTTTGCTGACATATTTTCAAAAAGTATTCTGTATATCTTTGTTGTAATGGGGAACTGATAATCATTGATCATCCCAGCATTAAACAACGCACTGACTGCATGCACACCTTCAGGAATACCATTGCTGATTTCCTTAAAGCTATCAAGGCTTCCACCACTGCCTATGTGGATCCCTAGCCGCCTATTTCTTGATTGATCATCTGTTGCGCTCAGGACCAGGTCACCAATTCCTGATAAACCAGAAAAAGTTTTTTCATTTGCGCCCATGGTTTTTCCTAGCGCCCTCATTTCCTCAGCGCCTCTTGTGATCAATGCAGCCCTGGCGTTTGCACCCATTTTCATCGCATCGGAGATTCCTGATGCAATTGCAATAATATTTTTTAGGCTCCCTCCAAGCTGAACCCCTATCGGGTCAGAAGAGATATACACTCTAAGGCTCTCATTTGACATTTTTTTAGCCAGGTTAGCCGGATCCTTGATTGTATCTGTGGCTAGTGTGATTGCAGCAGGTTTACTGAGCGACAGCTCTTCAGCAAAAGTAGGCCCAGACAAAACACCATGCTCTATTGCCATTCCATAGTGTTGAGAGACAGTTTCTGATAAAAGCGCACCGCTTTGAGTATCAAATCCTTTTGTCGCCCAAAGTACCTTGAATGATGGTGATGCATGATTGAGCAAAGATAAAGCTTTCTTAAAATATGGGCTTTTAACACAAATAACAACACAGTCGACTTTACCGAGTATATCTTCAGTGACGCCTGTCACTTGAATTTCATCCGACAGATTTATTCCTGAGAGATATTTTTCATTTCGTCTTGTGGAAGCAATCTTTGAAAGATTCTCCTGGTCAAAAGAACTTAAAAAAACTTCATTGCCGGACTTACTTAATTGAATTGAAAGGGCGGTTCCCCAAGCGCCAGCACCAAAGACCAAAAAAGAAGCGTTAGACATTTAATTTTTTGTCTGTTGCTCTTGCTCTTCCTTTGCTTGAGCATAAAGTGCTTCAAAGCTAATGGGTTGAAGGTTGAGGGCAGGAAAGCCTCCTTTGGCAACTATAGAGGAGAGCATTTCTCTGGCATATGGGAATAGTGTAGAGGGACAATATACAGCTATAAGGTCCTTGATTTCCTGATCGTCATACCCGTTCATCACAAACACACCGGATTGTTCAACCTCAACAATGAACATAGTTTTCTCTCCATAACTGGCTTCTGCTTTTATCGTTAGAGAAACATCATATGAGTTTTCTCCAATTTTATTATGGGTATTTGAGAGATTGATCTTTGTTTCGGGCTGGATGTTTTCTTGCATAAACACCTCAGGACTATTTGGCGCCTCAAAAGACACATCTTTCACATAAATGGTTTGTATTGCTACTGTTTTTTGCTCTTGATTATTTTCTGTCATGATTGCTCCGAAGTAGTAGGAAGAGAGGCTCTTTCCCATTCAATTATTCCACCTTTGATGTAAAAGACCTGCTCAATGTTTTTTTGACGAAGGTCGAGGCTACTTTTTTTGCTTGTCCCTCCAGTATCACACACCAGAAGCACAGGTTTTTTCATAGAACCCGCCTTATTAAGAATTTCCTCAGCCGTGGTATTTTGAGAGTCTATCAAATGTTTTTTTTCAAACTCAACCTGATTTCTTAGATCGAAAATAACGGCATTCTGATTGATTAGTTGCACTGCTTGCGATGGAGATAAGCCAGAAATATTACCCTCTTTTATTTTTAACTCATTGAATATTGCTAAAAGAAAAACGAATATCGTTAAACTTACAAGAATCAAATTTTCGTTTACAAAGTCCATCACTAAATTTCTGCAGCTATCCTCTTTGCAATAGATTCAAGCTTTTCAGGTTTCTCCATTTCATAACCATGGTTTTTATTAGGCGCGCCATTATAAACCGGAATGATGTGCATATGGTAATGAAATACCGTTTGCCCTGCATCAGGACCATTGAACTGTTTAACGATTAGACCAGAGGGGGTTAGGGCTTTTTTCATTGCATGCGATATGAGCTTTGTTGTTTTAATGACCTCCTTTAGGTACTTTTCGCTTAGATCAAAAATATTTTCTGCCGGTGATTTTGGCACAACCAATACATGTCCATCTGACATTGGCATTATATCCATAAAAACGACTGTAGATTCATTCTCATAAACCTTATGACACGGCATTTCGCCCCTTAAAATTTTTGCAAAAACATTTTCATCATCGTAAGACATACTGCTAGTCTACTCCCTCGAATATACCTATATCATAAAACCCCGTGCCTTCTCTTTTGTGCTTTATTGATTGATATTCTTCAGATGCCCAAAAATTATCGACACATTCTTTGTTTGGAAACTTCGCTATGATAGCTGTTTTTCCATCCAACAAGCTTCCTTCCACTACTTTGTTGATTGGCCCTCTCACAACATAGCGGCCCCCGTTTTCTTCAATAAGCTTTGCTGAAACTTCAGCATACTCACTCAAAGCCTCGCTAAAGTTTGTGATTTCACAAATTGACACCAAATAAACAGACATAAAATCCCCTTTTTAATTAAATATAACAAATCACAGGCCGCATGCCTTTAGAAATAAGCGCTGTCAATTCAACCCCTTTGTGTTTAGAGTACGCTCATATGCAATATGACTACAAATACTGCCCAATTTGTAAAAACGAATTGAACACAAGAGAAGAAGGAGGTCTTGAGAGAAAGAGATGCTCTGATCGAGAATGTGAATTTGTGTTGTGGAATAATCCGACACCGGTTCTTGCAGCGGTTGCACATAGAAATGACGAAGTTGTTCTGGTCCAATCAATAGGCTGGCCTGCCCATTGGTTTAGTCTTATCACTGGATTTATGGAGGCAGGAGAAACCCCTGAAGAAGGAATAGCAAGAGAAGTAAAAGAGGAAATTGGCTTGGATTGCAAAGTTGGTGAATTACTGGGCGTATATGAGTTTATTCAAATGAATCAGATCATCATTGCTTACGATGTTATTTTGTCTGAGGGCGAGATAATAATCGATAGGGAGGAGCTGGTTGATTTTAAGACCATTAGGTCAGGCGAGCTCAAGCCCTGGCCGAGCGGAACAGGCCAAGCAGTAAAAAAATGGCTTTCCCAGAGAGGCATCGAGAATAAAGAGCTTGAATTTAAAAAGCTCAAAAAAAGCTGACCCTATCCGGAGTCTTCACCCCTTGTTTTGCCAATGAGGAAAGAAACCACGATCAAGGCAATTGCAATGATGACATAGTATTGAACCATGAACCCAAATACAGGCGAAATGCTATCAAGACCTTCAACCAACGCGTCCCCGCCAAGCAAGCCAGCCAAAACACCGCCTATTGCAGATGCTGTGAACCAGAGTCCAAACATCTGCCCCACATATTTTTTTGGAGAGTGTCTTGAGAAAGCTGCTAGGCCAACAGGAGAAAGAGCAAGCTCACCCCATGTTTGAATAAGGTAGGTCAAAATCAGCCAACGCATATTGACTGGCGACGAAACAAGCGCCAACTCAACAGCATACAACATGACGATAAAGCTAAGCGCCATTAAGAGGAGCCCGAAAGCAAACTTAATTGGAAGCGAAGGGTTTAGGTTTTTACGAGCAAGGTGTGTCCACATACCGGCAAAAATAGGGGCAAAAATTACCACAAAGATTGGGTTTGCAAATTGTAACCAGCCAATCGGGATGACGTAACCAGAGACCGAAAGATCAGTATAGTCTCTCGCAAATATGCTCAAAGAGCTTGCCGATTGGTCAAACCCAGACCAAAAAGCAGCTGCGCCGACAAAAAGAAGACCAAGGAGAATGACATTCTTCTTCTCTTCTTTTGTGAGTCCAGCAAAAAAATACAAGTATAAAAAGTAAGTGCCTGCCACAAATGAAAGGAAGTAATAGAAGCCTTCAGCAAATGCTCTGGCATTTATTGTGTAGAGACCCATCAGACCGGCAATGATAACAACGATAGTTATAGCCAAGCTTATTTTTGACCACTGTATAAGACGAGACCGCCTATGATCATCCATGGAGTTTGGTTCTGCTCCAGCAGTACCCAATAAATGCCTAGTTTTGATGAACTGGATGACGCCAAATGTCATGCCAACACCAGCGGCCCCAAAGCCCCAATGCCACCCTATTCTTTCGCCGAGATATGAGCAAATTAAAAAACCCAATGTCGAGCCAATATTAATGGCCATGTAAAAGACGTAGTATCCATTTTCTCTTCTGTCATCTTCATCCGAATACAGTTTACCTACGATTGTCGAAATGTTTCCCTTCAGCAAGCCGGTTCCAGTAACAACGAATATCAAACCAAGAAAGAATGTTTGATCAATGGGTATTGCAAGCGTGAAATGACCCAGCATGATAATGATTGCACCAATTAAAACTGCTTTTTGATGCCCCAAGATATTATCTGCAAGCCAACCACCTGGAATAACTATAAAGTAAACCATCCCAACATAAATTCCATAAATTGCCTGCGCTTCAAGGCTTGACCAACCGAGACCCGGGTTAAAGCCAGTTACAGCTCCGGTCATGTAAAGCACGAGCAAGGCCCTCATGCCGTAGTAGGACATTCGTTCCCACATTTCAGTTAGAAAAAGCGTTCTCAGGCCTATAGGATGCCCAAAAAAAGTATCATTATGAGTCGATGCTTGGTTCATCGTTTTCTTTCTCCTCGTTGTTATTTTTTACAAGAAACCTAGACAATAGGATGCCACATTCATAGAGCAAGTAAACAGGCACAGCCAGTAATGTTTGCGAGATTACATCCGGCGGTGTGATTAGCATTCCAACTGTGAATGCACCCAGCAAAACATAAGCCCTGCTTGCAGCAAGCCTTTCAACAGAGGCTAATCCAGACCACACGAGTATAACAGTTGCGATTGGGACCTCGAAGGCCATGCCAAAAGCAAAAAATAGAACAAGAACAAAATCCAAGTAGCTTGTTATATCTGTCATTACAGAAACACCCTCTGGTGCCGCAGAAGTAAAAAAACCGAACATCAGAGGAAATACCACCCAGTATGCAAAAAGAGCCCCAGAGTAAAACAATAAAACACTTGAGACCATCAGCGGTATTGCAAATTTTTTCTCATTTTCATATAGGCCCGGAGCAGTGAATGCCCACATTTGAAAAAGCACAACAGGCATCGCTAAAAAAAGCGCTGCAAAAATCGTGGTCTTAAATGGCGTCAAAAACGGTGAAGCCACTTGGGTTGCAATCATCGTTGAGCCTTCAGGCAATTGGTTCATTAATGGCATGGCTATTTGAGAGAAAACAAAATCTGCAAATGGCACAAGACAAATAAATAAAACCAATACGGCGCTACCAGCTTTGATAAGCCTAGACCTTAATTCAATCAAATGAGATACGAGGCTCTCTTCTTTTAGGTCTTCTGTTTGATCACTCATTTTTTTCTTGATCTTTTTTCTGCTCTTGAGGAACATCAGGTCTTAGAGGCGCTAGCTCAATCTCTTGCCGCATCTGTCTTGAAAAGGAATTAACCATTGATCTGGCCCTACCGAGATAGTTCCCAATTTTAATAGCTACTTCTGGAAGTTTATTTGGACCAAGTACAAGTAACCCTAGGACACAAAGGACCAACATTTCCCAAAAACCAATATCAAACATAACCGATTAATCGTTTTTAGTTTCGTCGCTTTCTTCTTCGTTTTCTTCAGGATCTTTGTTTAGCTCTTCACCAATCTTTGAAAGGTCAGACTCTGCGCTTTCGGCCTCATTTAAACCTTTTCTGAAGCTTTTGATGGCACCGCCAAGATCTGAACCAATATTTTTGATTCTTTTGGTCCCAAAAATTAAGACAACGATCAATAAAACAATCAAAAGTTGCCAAATGCTTATTCCGCTTACGCCCATTGTTATCTCGCTAAAATATTATGACTTTTTATCATAACATTTATTTTTTTGAAGCTAATGAAATTGTTATTGGCCCATCATTTGTAAGGGAAACTTTCATATCAGCCCCAAATACCCCTGATACTACCTTTGTGTAAACAGAGGACACATCACCAACAAATTTTTCAAACATTGCTTTGGCAATATCAGGTGGCATTGCTGTTGAGAAGCCAGGCCTATTGCCCCTGGTTGTATCGGCCGCAAGTGTAAAATTAGGGACAAGTAAAATATCTCCACTGATATCAGAGATGCTTTTATTCAGTGCACCTTTCTCATCATCAAAGATTCTGATATTGGTTATTTTTCTAACCATGAATGCAAGGTCTTCATCGCTGTCATCTGGCTGAAATCCAACCAATGCAACAAACCCTTTCTGTATAGACGAATGGATAGAATTATCTATCATTACAGAGGCTTGAGTAACTCTTTGTAGAACAATAATCATATGATAAAAATACCACAATTATTAAAAGCAGTACCTGATATCCTATTGTTTGAAATATGTCGAAAAAAATTAAAAGAAGAGATC
>DMGO01000009.1:0-1299 GCA_003449795.1 Gammaproteobacteria bacterium
TCTTCCATGATTTCATTTCCATTTTCATCCTCAAGTTTGATTTCAACATACGGCAGAGGCTCTCCCACAGCTCCGGGCCGTCTTTCACCATCGATCTTATTCGACAGAGCCATGCCCACCTCAGTCATGCCATATCGCTCTAAGATTTTTTGTCCCGTTAGAGCCTCCCATTTTTTATGGATTTCAGGCGCCAGTGCTGCTGAACCGGACATCATAAGCCTTAATTTTTTGAAACCATTGAATATTTCTGCTTCGTCTGTTTTTTCCAGCTTCTCGATTAATGAAAAATAAATTGTCGGGACGGCAGTGAATACAGTGTAGTCTGACTGTGAAATTTCTTTGCAGACTTTATCAACATTGAACCCTCCAAGCATGCTTACTTTTGCCCCAACATAGAGCGGACAGCAAAGCGAATTAATGATTCCATGAATATGGTGCAGGGGGAGTATAAGTGGAACGTGATCGTCTTTTGTCCATTTCCAGGCTTCAACCAATGCAGTGATTTGTGCTTCGATGTTTCCGTGTGTCGTTATGACACCTTTGGGTTTATTGGTGGTCCCACTGGTGTATATGATCATTGCTTTTCTATCGTTGCTCAAGGTTGGCAGCGACATGCATTCTGCTGCATTGATGTTTTCGATATTCTGAATATCAATGTTATTTTTTTGAGGGATGTTTTTCTGCTCTTCACAATTATTGGATGAAATAATCAGTGATATATTCGAGTCAGAGATATAATGATCAAGCTCCGACTCTTTCGCTGAAAGGCTTAGTGGAACTGCGATTGCTCCCGATTTCCATATCCCCCAGAGAGCCACTACATAATGGATATCCGGACGCACGAGAAGCCCTATTCTCTCTTCATTTAAGTCGGATTCATCGCCAAGCAAGAACGATGCAATTTCATCAGAACGTTCATCAAGATATCCATAAGTGAATTCTTTTCCATTGATTTGGATAGCGATTCTGTCTGCATGGATTTTTGCTTTTTTAAGTAGGTGTAACATGTGAGTAACCAAAGATTTGTTCGTATCTTTTTGAAAAGGATATCACCCTTAAGTCTTCTTTCTTTCTGCCTATGATTTGCATGCCCATGGGTAAATTATTTTCATTGAATCCAACAGGGATCGAAATGGTCGGCAGTCCGAGTAAACTTGAAAGGATAGTCACCTCCATCCATTGATGATAGGTCTGCATCTCTTTTCCAGAAATCTTTTTTGGGTAATTGGTATTTTTATCAAAAGGAAAAACTTGAGCCGAAGGCATAGCCAGAAAATCATATTCACCGAAAAGATGGTC
>DMGO01000009.1:1721-3161 GCA_003449795.1 Gammaproteobacteria bacterium
AGACAGGCTCTCATCATCTTTAAGATTTGATTCTTTCAAGTACAGATAGATGTTTCTGGATCTCAATGTTGTCCATGCTTCCCAAAGTAAATTTGTATCAATGTCATCTGAAACATGATCGACAAATAGGTAATTGTCTTCCAATTGTTTTAGCATTTCTTCACACAAATTCAGGATTCCGTCTTCAAACACATAACTTCCATTCATGTCTCCAAGCCACGCTATTCTCATCTTTGAGAACTCTTCCTCACCGAGAGTCGCTTCTCTAAAGGATCCATCCATGTCAAAAGAAAATGGGTCCATTGAATGTTTCCCACAGACCGCATCTAGGAATATAGACATATCCCCCGGCGTCTTTGCTAAACATCCTGGCGTACTTAACAAAGGGAATTGTTCGTCTATTTTCATGATCCTATTCTCCGGTATCAAACCCGGAGTTGGCCGAAAACCGTAGAGATTTGAAAAGGCTGCTGGATTCCTGCAAGAGCCCATCATGTCCGATCCGTCAGCAACCGGGATCATTGAGGATGCGACAGCCGATGCAGCTCCCCCACTGGAACCCCCTGCTGACATGCCTTCATCAAAGGCATTTGAGGTGGCACCGAACAATGTATTTTTAGTGTGAGATCCGAGTGCCAATTCCGGGATATTCGTTTTACCCAATACAAGAGCACCTTGATTGATGAGACGGTCCACGAGGATAGAATTCTTTTTTGCAATGTTGTTTTTGAATCTGGGAAGTCCAAAAGTTGTCGGGAGGTCTTTGACATCAAATAGATCTTTCACTGCCAGTGGAATCCCAAAAAGTAACTTTTGCTCATTGTTTTTCTTTTTAAAAAGAGATTCTGCCTCTTTGATGACCAGAGACTTTTTTTTGAGAGATATAATCGCATTCAGCGAAGGATTGTGTTTTTTAATTTGCTCGTAAGAATATTCAACCAAATCAACCGGAGAGATTTCTCCCGATGTTGTTTTTTGTATCGTTTCTTGAAGGGATGTTTTCGAGATCATTAACTTATTTATCTCGCTTGCTTGATGCTTTTGTAAACCAATTGATTCATGTCCTCTAAACTCGCTATTCTAGGGTTTGTGGCATATGCAGAGTCTTTCATGGCTTTCTCAGAGATTCGCTCGACACAGTCTATCGGGACGCCAATTTCTTCTAAGCTTTTCGGTATCTGAATTCGATCAAGCAGTTCGTCTAAATTTGAAATGAATGCTTCGATGGAAGAATCTTCATAATGCATCGAAGAGGACATTCTATGAACTTTGCCTTCCAATTCTGGAAAGTTATATCGAGTTACAACAGGCAAAACAATAGCGTTTGTTAAACCATGGTGCGTATCAAATTCAGCACCGATCATGTGAGAAATTGCATGCACAAGACCAAGACCTTTAAGGAATGCAATTCCACCTAAACAAGAAGCCACTAACATGGCT
>DMGO01000132.1:0-4008 GCA_003449795.1 Gammaproteobacteria bacterium
CAACAATGCCTGGCTCCTTGCAATTTGAATGATAAAAAAATGCTTTGTCGCCAACTTTCATCTGATCTCTGAAGAAGTTTCTTACCTGGTAATTTCGTATTCCATCCCAGTGATCTGTTTTAAATTCCTTCAGGTCGTCTATGCTGTAGGTCTCAGGTTCTGATTTCATAAGCCAATACTGCATCATATCTCCTAGTAGCGTTGCTCCTTTTTATCGTACCAATATTTTCTCCATTCTGTCGAAGGATCAAGATCACTGCATTGATTATTATTAAATTCAGTTAATACATTTTGAGTCGTGAGATGATCAAACATGATTGCGGCATCGAGAATTTCACACTTCCATTTATAATCTTTAATTTGATTATCTGATGCCAACATTTCAATCAGCTTTTCTTCTGTGAGATAGTCTTTTGTCATCCTTATCCCTCCATCATAAGTGGAGTCGAATATAATATATTTCTCATTGCCTTCTTTGGGATTCCAAGCCTGCCAATCGGTTAGATTTCCTTCTCTGCCTTTATCTGGATCTCCGTTATAAGCAAATTCAGCCCAATAACTCATCATTGATTGGGAAAGTGTTTTGACTGCCTCCAGGTTTTTTCTACTGAGTATATATTTCGTAAGTGCATCTTCATCAAAATTACCCATCACAAAAGGAATCTCAAAAGCATGTGCCGCACCAAGTAAATTCTTCAGATCAACTCCATATTTTCTGGGTTCATCATCCCAATCAAATCGATAAGCATAGATGTTTGTTCTCCCAGAACTTGTCAAGCTCTGGGCAGGTTCGTCAACGGCTAAGTATTTCCACGAATTGCTTCTGTGTTTTGAAACCGCATTCCATAAGTCCAAATCTCTTATTCGAGGTATTCTTAGAAACTCTCTTGTCAATCGAGGATTATTGAGGAGAAACAATTTCATTTCATCTCGATTTGTTCCAATCATTATTGGAACATCCAAATTGAACCCAGTCTCTAAAGAGCCCAGAATTCCCAGTTCACTCAATACATTACCATCAGGAAACGGTCTCAACATATCATCGGTATTGGTCTTTATTACTAAGTATGCTTCATAAATTTCCGTGGTTGAGGCATTTCTCATTAGAGCTTCGATTTCTTTTTGAGATAAATTTTCTTGCAACGATGCAGCTGAATTTCTATCGGACGCCATTTCATTCATTACCAGTAACTCATTAACGAGCTCTCTTGAAGAGTAATTCTTCCAAGGTAAGTTTTTCTCTATATACGACTCAGAATGCTCAATATCACCGGGTCTGATTCCACCGCTCTGGATGATTGCTTTATGAAAAAGTCCATTCGCTTGCTTTGCGGACAATAAAGCTGCTACGTTATACCCGCCAGCAGACTCCCCAAAAATTGTGATATTTGAAGAATCGCCACCGAAAAATCCAATGTTTCTTTGAACCCATTCAAGCGCTTGAATGGAATCAATATTGCCATAGTTGCCTGATTGATCATCAGGATTCTCAGCATTTGAAGTTATATCTGGATGTCTAAACCAACCAAATGGCCCCAAACGGTAATTAATCGATACAACTATTAGATCCTGACTGCTAACCAATTCACTCGGATCGTAAAAATCTGCATTACCGGAAACATTGCTGCCACCATGGATCCAGACCATCACCGGCTTACTCTGCGATAAGTCATCAAATACATCTCTAGGCGCCCAAACATTTAGATATAAACAGTCTTCAGATCCGACGATGTCACCCCAATTTCTTCTTTTTGTGGTATTGATTAGTGACCCCTTTTGAACGCAGGTATTTCCAAATTCCAGCGCCTCATAAACACCATCCCATTTTTCTGTTTCAGCTCCTCTCTTCCATCTATAGCTCGAATCAGGTATTGATCCATATTGAATACCCAGCCATTGGTAAGCTTTCCCATTATTTGATCCAATAATCTTTCCCTCATTGATTTCTAATAGAGTCGCCTGATCGAGTGATAGATCAGTTTTGGGAATACTGCATGAGGCAAGATAACTTGTTAGGATAATTATGATGAATTTTTTTATATGGTCTAAAAACATACTTATTTTGATAATCATATAATATTCGCGTGAAATGCAGAATTTGTTTAGATTTTTTAATGAAAGAGTAGAATGCCATACATGAAAATGAATTTGATAAAAAAACATGGGGCAATATATCTCTTTTTATTGTTCTTAATCCATATTCCAATGAGGGATTTAGAATCATCTCCGTGGGTAACGCCGGATGATGTCTTAGTGAAGCATGATCTTCAAATTCTTTCAGATGCAGGAGTATTGAATATACCAATCAATACTTGGCCAATTGCCTGGGGTGATGTGGCTTATAATTTAAAAATAAACAATCCAGATAACCTGGCTCCAGAGACACTTCTTTCACTGCAAAGAATAAAACAAAGATTGATAGAAGAACAAATGGGAGGCATATCAGCTAATGCTGAAATAAAGGTCTCAAAAAATCCTGATCAGATCATGACTTTTTTTGATCCGGTCAATGCAAAAAAACTCGCTGCCTCCTCCGCTTCATATATGTCAAAAAACTTAGCAATAAACCTCAAATATGAAAAAACAGATACTTATGAATTATTGGATGAATCATATATTTCATTAGCTCGGGGTAATTATTCAATGACATTGGGCTCTAAGAAAAATTGGTGGGGCCCTGGCTGGATGGGAAGCACTGTTTTTTCAACCAATGCAAGACCGGTCAGGGGTCTTTCCATTGAAAGAAACTTCTCAGATCCTTTCCAGAATCGTTTTCTTGGCATATTAGGCAACTGGGATCTGGCTTTCATTCTAGGTGATATTAGTAATTCAAATCAAACTCCAGATCGTCGTTTTACAGCTCTGAGACTTGGAATCCGACCTAAGAACAATCTCGAAATAGGATTCTCGAAATCAGCGATCATCTGCGACAAAGGCAGTGAATGTGGGCTCAGCAAGATCATAGATGGTGTAATTGGGTCAGATGATGTTTATGACTTAAACACCATAGATTATCGCGTATCGGGCTCTTTTTTAGATATTCCATATGCGACTTACGGTCAAATATCAGGGTCTTCTTTCAGTAAGTCTGTGGGCCTTTTTGGTCTAGAATCTTGGGGAAGTCTAGAAGACAGTAATAAATTTGAATCTTTTCGGGTCTTTACAGAACTCTCATCAACAACTTGTGGAATCATAAGTGGTGAAAGCAAGTACGGATGCGCCTATCAAGATGATCAATATCCTTCCGCATATCATAGTAATGGAAGTAATATTGGCCATCCTCTTGATGGAGACTCTCTTGCAATGTCATTGGGCGGAATGCTTATTATTGATGACACGCAATTATATAAGTCAACACTTGCAATTGGCAGAATCAATAGAGGGTCTGATACAGGCTATCTTTTTTCACAAGATTCGACTGATTTCTTGAATTTCAATTTAGGCTATCAATTTGATTTATATTGGTATGACATCCCACTTGGAAGCTTTGATTTCGGATTGGGTTTTGATATTTATAAAAACAAAATAACTGGATCATCAGAGAAAGATCCGAGACTTTATGTTGCCTGGGTAAATTCACTGGACCTTTCTGAGCAAAAAGTAAGAGACTTTTCAGAATATATAGAGCTGATTGAGGTTGATGATGAGTTAATTTCAACAACTGATCGAGTTGTTGAAGATGAGATTCAGTTTGTTTCCTTCAATGAAAGCGAGCTCTCTTCAATAATATCGCTGATTGATCAAACATCAGTAGATAGAGGGGATATTGCATTTGCAAATTATACGCCTGAATTTAAATCAACCAATGAAATCATCGATCAGCTCTCTAAATCTTCAAATGATAAAAGTCTGTCTGATTATCTCGCATCAGTAGACGAGACAATTTCAAAAAGAAACTAGCTCATTGATCCTCTTATGACGCGTTCGGCATACATTAGACCGTCTTAATTCAATCCAATAACCTCTAGATACCGATCACGAAGTCTTTTTGAGCGAGTCATTCCGCTA
>DMGO01000047.1:0-9735 GCA_003449795.1 Gammaproteobacteria bacterium
GCAATGATTAATTACAACACAACAGATGGATGGAGAGAGAATCGTTGGACAGGTTGTGATGATTGTGTTGATCAATATAAGTCTTACGATATTGTCACAAGATATATAGGCGAATGGGATGAGAATACAACCGTTGATGCAAAACTTCGATACGGAGAAGTCGATACCTCTTCAATTCAATTTAATGCGGTTTTTGGGCTTCCTATTTTTGAGGCAGTTCTTGGCATTCCAACGCTTTATGAAGATGTCAATGATCATAATTTTGAGTATGTAAATAATATTCCTCACTTCAACGATCAAAAATCCACTGAATTTTCTTTAAAAATGGAAAGAGAATTAGATTGGGCAACTTTAAGTGCTTGGACACTCTATAGCGATATTGATAATGCTTTCGGAGCAGATGGAACAAGTGGAGCATGGGGCTTTTTCTTTGCAGATCAATCTTGTTTAGATTCACTGGCTGAGATTGTAAATGCTGGCCAAGGATTCTCATTGCCTTCACCTCAATACATTGCAGTTGCTGACCCAACTATTCCTAATGGACTTTTGCTCGGACCATACACGCCAACAAGATGTGATGGAACGCAGTATCAAGTTAGAAATCAGGATGACATAAGTTTTGAAATCCGATTAACGTCTCCTGATGATCAAGCAATAAGATGGTCAGCTGGAATGTACTATCTTGATGTTTCTAGAGAAGTTGGTGTGAACCAAGGAACCGACAAAGGCAAAGGCATTGTCCCAAGAATGTATGTTGCTCCAAATGGAAATAATCCAACAGAGCAGATGGTGTGGGATGAATTTGATAATGAAGTTACCGCATTCTTCGCATCTGTCAATATTGACTTGAGCGACGCAGTTGAATTATCAATTGCGGGTCGTTATGACAAGGAAGACAGAAGTGTTCACAGTCTTGTGCCTACTGGTGTCAATTCAACATATATTGATTGTGACGGGCCTCCATATACTGGCGGACCACTTAATACTGGTCTTTGTAGCGCTTCTTCAATTCCTGATCAAAGCCGATCTTTTGAAGCTTTTCAGCCTAAGATCAGTTTGACATATGATGTCAGTGATGATTTGACTCTATTTACAAGTTGGGGTGAAGGATTCAAGAGTGGTGGTTTCAATAATTCAGGTTCAAGAGCTACTATTGATACCTTTATTAATCCACTTAATCCTGGTTCACCTGTAGCAGTCACAGATGTCTATGAGAAAGAAACCAATGATTCATTAGAAATTGGATTTAAAGCGAGACTCGCTGACAACCGAGTAAGTGTTGAAGGCTCTTTTTTTGATACCAATGCAAATGATCTGCAATTCTTTGAGTTCATTGTTGGACCATTCGGACTTCTTAGAATTGTTGAGAACATTGATGAAGCAGAGATGGATGGTTTTGAACTCGCTGTTTCCGCAATTCTTAATGACAACATTAGTGTCTACCTATCAGGTGCACAAATTGACAGTAAGATCATAAAGAATTCTGTTAGATCAGACAGTGTTGGTAATGATGTTCCATACCATGCAGAGCACACCTATAATGCAGGTATATCACTTGATTACCCAATGGCTAATGGCAGAGAGTTTTTTGCACAACTCGACTATTCAGTCGTTGGCCCTACATGGTTCCATGTGATGCAAGAGAACAACTCTAGAGTCTCATTATTTGGCGTGCCAATGGCATACGATAAGACTCAAAGAGATGAGTATGACACTGTGAACTTGAGAATGGGAATCAAGGGTGATAATTACACTCTCGTTGCTTATGCTAAAAACCTTACTGATGAGGAATATCTAGCAGAGGTGATTCCTGCTCCTGAGTTTGGCGGATCTTTTGCACATGAAGGTACTTCAAGAAGAGTAGGTATTGAACTGACTTATCAGTTCTAAACTGTAAACATCAGAAATAAAAAAGCCCCTGAAATGGGGCTTTTTTTATTAGCAAGGTCTTTTTAGATAATTCCCTTTGGGTTCACCGATCACTTGTTCATTGTCATAGATGCAGTTCCCACGCAAGAAAGTAGTCATAACTTTTGCATCAAGCTCTAGTCCCTCAAAAGGAGTATAGCCTTGACCGGATTCTGATTCTTCTGCTCTGATTGTCCATGTCTTTTCAGGATCGACTAAAGCAAGATCTGCGTCTAGGCCAATTTCGATGTCGCCTTTGCTTCTAAGTCCATATCTTCTGGCAGGATTGAGACTAGTTAATTCAGCCATTTTATTGAGTGATAGGCCTCTTTTACGACCTTCACTGACCAATGCTGACAATAAATACTCTGTACCCCCAAAGCCTGACTTTGCTAGCCATATATCCTCGCTTTGTTCAGAATCAACCTTATCTTCATGTTTGCAGCATGCATGATCACTACAAATCCAACTGATGTCTCCATTTAGAACACTATCCCAAAGGTATTCGACATCCTCACGAGGTCTGATTGGTGGGTTTACTTTTGCCAAGTTTCCAGTTTCAGCATCAACATCCAATATCAAGTGGCCAATTGTGACTTCGCGCCTAAAGTTGATGTGAGGAAATACACTTTGCATTTGCATTGCAGCATCCACCGCTTTTTTTGAGGTTAAATGCAATAGATTGATGTTGGGTAATTCAGTTTCGTTTGCCAAATATGAAGCTATGAATATTGCAAGTCCTTCAGAATGTGGCGGTCTTGAGGCACTATATGCCCTTAACCCAGTTAGTTTATTCTCTTCTTGAACCATTTTAGTATAAGCAGCCATAATTTCTGCTGTTTCGCAATGAAGGCTTAGGCTGATATCATCTTTTTTGTCAGGGAAGCGAGTGATCGCATCTTGAACTCCTCTCATAACAAATTCGAAATGTGCAATGTCATATTTTTCTTCTGGATTAATCATTAAGAATTCATGCTGGTTCGATGACGCACCATGAAGTCCGTGCCCACCATAGAACATGAAAATTTTGAAAGATGTTACTCCGAAATCCTCAATAAGTTCCGGGATCTCTGAGATATGTTTTTTATCCATTGGGGCCAAATGATATGCATAGTCAACATAGAAATTATCATTTGAGAGTTCAAAAACCTCAGGCATGAAGTCTCGGTATGGACCACCTTTATTTAAATAATACCCACCAGTTCTCATGTAATTCAGGCTTGATGTTACCCCACCCATCGCAGCCGCACGACTTTCGATGACAGCATCTTTATCAAGTGGATTATAAATTCCTGTATGCATATGAGCATCAACCAAGCCTGGAAATGCCAATTTACCTTTACCGTCATATATTTCATTTGAATGCTCAGGGTCAATATTGCTTTCAATGGCAGCAAATTTTCCATCTTTTATCGCAATATCTTTCTCTTCTACATTTTCTGATTGAGGTTTGACAACCTTTAGATTTTTTATGATGAGATCATACTTTTTTTCATTCAATGTAATTCCCCTTATATCTTTTCATCAAAACCCAAATTGCCTGGGTTAATTAAATTCTTTGGATCCATTTCTTTTTTAAGCATCAAAAGAAGTTTTTTTGTGCTTTCTGTTCTGGTCTTTAAATATGGATAGTCTTTTCCAATCTGAAAATGAATTGCCCCATTGTTTCTTGCCATTTCCTCTAAGCGATCTTTTATTTCATGAACAAGCTTATAGCCCTCAGGATTTCGCTCAAAGGTTGGAATATTTTCCAAATCAAGCGGGTAGACCTTTTTATGATAAATCGTTTGCTCATCTTGCCAGAGGAAGGTGGGCTCATAGAGAAAGGCATTGCTGTCAATGAATGAAAACATCATGTTCATATAAACCCCATGTTTATTCATTCGATCCTCATACTCTGCCATCAAGGATTGGTAATCTTGGTTATGCTTCAATACCCTGGAGAATGGTAAGACAGAATGAGTAGGTTTCCATAGCTCCCCATTCGGTCCTAAAATGGGTGTCAGCTCCATAAATGGGTTTGCATGGAGGTATAGAGGTATGCTGTTCGCTACTTCTTTCCCGAATTTCTGAGCAACCTTTCTTACTTCAGCCAACTTGAGCTTGGCTTCTTTTGAATTGATGCCTTCTGTGGTGAAATGTCCAGAATATGCCGATCCCTTAAGAAATCCTCTGCCTGCCAGGCCCATTTTCATTAGTTGTGCCAGACCATCAAGAACATTTCTTGATGACTTCATAATGGATTGAGCTGCTGCAATGGTGCTGGCATTTTCCATTTCCATGATTGCTGTTTTTTGTTTTCTTGGGTCTAAGCCATGGTTATCTGAGACCAGACCAAGTTTAGAGATCTCTTTCATCGCATTGAATAGATGCTCAAAGTCCTCAAATCCAAATGAGCATGCAGCAAATCCCTCGGGATATTTTACAAGCTTTAAAGTAATTCTTGATTTGACTCCTAGCGCGCCTGAATCTCCTAAGAATAAACCACCAAGATCTGGTCCGTAGTGTCTGAAAAAACGTGACGATGCTTCGTCGCTTCCTTGAGATCCTGTTTCAATGACATCCCCGGTTCCAGTTATTACCTGTAGACTTGATAAGGAATCAGCTGAAACAGCATTATTGGTTCCATGACTGATGGCGTGGAATGACATTGATCCTGCAATGGTGGCGACTCTCCCTGAGAAAGGTCCCCAATGAGGCGTTCTCAATCCCAGAGGCTTCAATGTTTCATAGAGTTCAAGCCAAGTGACCCCAGGCTCAACTGTGACATACATGTCTTCCTCATTGACTTCAATCTTCTTTAATCTCTGGCTATCAATGATAACCGTCTCTTTTCTAGCAGGCAGAAATGAACTTGTATAGGACGCACCGCCACCTCTTGTAGACAGTGTAATTTCATTTTCAATACAGAGTTTTATCAGTGATATAAGTTCATCAGCATTTCCAGGTCGAACAACTGCAATTGCCTGTTCATTGGCAGTTCCAAAAATATCCGTTGAATAAAAGTGAAGACTTTCTTGATCTTGGATAACATGCTCAGCACCAATTAGGCTGGAAATTTTTTGAATATTATTCTCTATAGATGTCATTTTTTAAAAAAGCCTTTTCTAACTTTTTGAGGATTTAGATTATATCCTTTGAGACCATCACATGTTAAATTATTTGGCGAAAAAGAATTATGAATATTTCATCAAGAAAAGGTTACATCGATAGTATTTTTGGTCAGCTTCATTTTCATGTCACTGGCGAGGGCAAACCATTAATTTTATGCCATCAATCGCCGAGTTCACTCGAAATGTTCACCAAAGCTTTTGAGCCTTTGGCAAGCTCAGGAATTCAGGTCATTGCAGTCGATACTCCCGGTTATGGGCAATCCGATGCTCCGAAGACTCAACCCAGCATCCATGATTATTCTATGTGTGTTTTGGATCTGATTGAATTTTTGAAGCTCGAAAAAGTATCTTTGCTTGGCCATCATACCGGAGCTTGTATCGTTGCTGAACTTTCAGTCATTGCTTCAGATAGAGTCGATAAGCTAATTCTCAATGGCCCTCCTGTTCTTACCCAAGAAGAGAAGGACAATTTGATGAGCATGATTGAAAAAGCTCCAAAAATGAAACCTGAGGAAAACGGCTCTCATTTGACTGATTTATGGGAGAGGAGAAAGCTTTTTACTACTGGATGGAGCGATTTAGATGCTATGCACCGAGGAGTCATACAAATGCTAAGAGTGACTGGCGACGAAATACATGGTTTTAAGGCAGCATTTACTCAAGATCTTGAAGAAGTCTTATTGGCTATAAACGTGCCCACAATGATTCTCACTAATACGGGGGATGATATCTATTTTGCAGCAAAAAGAGCAGCATCTCTTAGGCCTGATTTTAAATTTAAGGAGCTTTCAGATGGGACACACGATATTGTGGATGAGCAAACAGACAAATGGGTCAAATCTGTCACAGACTTTCTGCAGAATGATTAGTGATGGTTTCTGAAAAAATAAAAGATTTTTTGACAAAGTTGCTGATAGTCATTTTCCTATTTTTCATAGGCTATTATTTTCTTATGGGGTCATCAACCCAAACACCGGAAGAATTTGATAAAGAATTTATTGAAAAATTTGACGCATGTGTTGAAAGAGCAAAAAACAGGTGCGATGAGGGGATATCTGAAACGGCATGTACCGACTATGCGATGAATCGATGTGAAACTTTTTTAGGGACTAAAGAAAACCCCATTATCAAATAATTCACTCAATTCTGAGCCAGTTTGCTCGAGATGATCCAAAGGACGATTCCTGAGACAACTGTCAGCACACTCAGTGCTGCAAAGATTCTTATCAGCCAGTGCGAAAAATCATCACGTTCTCTGTAGTCCATGATGTGAAGAGACCACAAAAAATCCCACGCACGCCATAATTTCGTTCGGATTGCCATTATGTCTCCTGTTGTTGGATCGATATAGACTACGCCACTTTCAGGTTTTTCAACCCTTACACGATAGATAGGTAAATCTCTCCCTCGATATTCTGAGCCAATTTTAGGTTCATTTATCAGTTCGACTCCAATGGGCTTCATTGTCGTCTTATTATCAACAACCCAGATTGCTTCTGATTGACTGATTGAACCCAATTGTTGGCCATTGAATGCATTGAAAATTTTAGTTTTTCTTTTACTCGATTGAACTTCATATACCCAAGACTGTGCTCTTTTTTTTAATATGATCTTAAAATCTTCATCCATAAAGTCGGAGTCATTTTTAATAATGCTTTGAATTGGAGCTAAGTTTTTCGGGCTTGATTCAATTTCAAGATTGTCTTTGGTCAGTCTATATTGCTCTCCACGGACATCAGTGATATCGGGAACCGTGAAAAAAAGCCCAGAGACAGTCCACAGCAATAATTGAATTGAGGTAAAAAGACCCAGCCAGCGATGCCAGGCTCGCATGCTTCTCTTCAGGCCGATGTTCATCTTTCAGTGCCTACGACTTTCCAGCTTCTGGCCCAGTAAACAAAAGGCGTGTCAAAAGCTGCGATGCCTATCTTAAACATCATCTTCACTATTCCTAATTCAATCGCTGTCTGCAGGTCAACAACTCCCCACCAGACAACAAAGGAATATATGGCTGTATCAATTGTTTGAGAAGCCATTGTAGATAGATTATTTCTAAGCCAGAGATGCTTACCATTGGTCCAGGCTTTAATTTTATGGAAACACCAAACATCAAATCTCTGACTAATTAAATATGCAAGCAATGAGCCAATGATGAATCTGGGTGTAAAATCCAATATTCTAACAAAAGCATTGTGTACCTCAGTTGAGAAAACTTGATTGTCTTGTGTTGAAGGAGAAAATAGCAAAGAAATACTCAACATAATGAGAACGATCACACTGATGCTAAACCCCATCATGACAGCTTGATCAGCAGCATTTTTTCCAAACTTTTCACTCATCAAATCAGTTGCAAAGAATATGCTGGAATAAAAAATCACACCCAGACTAGTTTGCATGCCAAAGATGACCGTTAATTTAGGGCCTTGGAGGTTAGCCAAAAGTATGGATAGTACTATGCATGCAAGTAATCCATTTTTTCCAAAAAATCGATACATAAGGACAGTGAATCCAAGATCAAGAATCAAAGCTAAAAAATAAAGCAGATTCTGGTTATCAGAAAAAAATAATTGTATAGATTGATCAAACATATTTTCTAATCAGTTTTTTTTCAGGATTAGATTTCCTTTTGTTGACATCATCCAATAAACTGAAGGTAAATTAAAGACAGAATTATTTAGGGTGAAATAAGTAAAAATGATTACGATTGGATATTCAGTGATAGGAGCGGTTGCATTCGCATGCTTTATTTTTGGGATAAGAGCCTACATGCTTGAACCAAACCGTATACTTTTTTTGATTCTCATCAATACTTCACTACTCTGGTTTGATTCATTTGCAACAGCCGTTGGACAATATATAGGAGAGGGCAATCTCTTGCTCAACATGACCTATCTTCGTTACGCGGCCCATTGGCTGACATTGCCTCTTCTTTTTATAGTTGCAGGAATGATTTTAAAAGCAGCTAATTTCAAATTTGCTCAGAGCAAATATGTGATGGGATTTTTTGTGTTCCTCGCAGTTTTTTTCATAGTATATGACTTCAGATACATGTTTATTTTAGATTTCTATCCTGTTTGCTACGCCGAGACATTTAGATACGCTACGCAAGTTCCGATCGGTCAAGAGTGCTCTCCTGGAATGGCAGGGTTGGGCACGAAAGTTCTGCCAATAGCACCAATATTATTGACATTAATCTTGTTTGTATCTGGAATAGCAATTTGGATAAAACATAAATGGCCGTGGCTTGCGGTCGGATGTTTTGTCATGCTTATGGCTGCACAGCCAACTCCAATTGGTCCAATTCTCAGCAATGCGGGCGAGCCTGTGTTCATTTTTTGTTTAATGCTTGCAGCAATCAAGTTTGGTGCTAATTTAAAAGAAGAAATCGTTTCCTCATAGAGGAATTTAGAAAGCAATGTTTCCGTCGTCCGATAGAGGGTAAATTGAGATCGCTTCACCCTTTTTGATTGTTTCTATGCCCTCTGGAATCATTGCCCAGCAGTTTGCATCACGAAATGGCTTCACTTTAAAAGATTCTTGTCCCGACATCACTTCTGTATGAATTTGGCCATCCTCATCAACACGAGCAATGGCTTTTGCGAATAAGCAGAACTTTTCTGATTTTTTGTAACTTATCGAATTCTTACTCACGATGGGTTTTTCTAAGGCTCTGCCTTGTAAAATTCTTATAGCTTGTGCAGCGAGAAATCTAAACCCCACTGCTACAGATACAGGGTTACCGGGTAAACCAAAGACGATTTGACCGTCTGGAAATTTTGCCATTAAAACGGGCTTTCCCGGTCTAATCCAAAGTTTATGAAACAGCATTTCTGCACCCATCTGAGTCAGTGCAGCTGGAATAAAATCGGCTTTCCCTGCTGAGACGCCACCGCTAGTTAGGATGAGGTTTGCTCCGCTATTCTTTATTTTTTGAATTTTCTCAATGATTTCATTTATATCGTCCCCTGCATGAAAATTATTTGAACATTCCAGACCCATTGATTGTGCTGAAGACTCGAGGAATGGACCATTAGAATTGGGAACCGAAGCTGCTGATGACCCGTCCAACTCATTCCCTGTTGTTAGGATTCCAATCTTAGGATTTTTAAACACTCGGATCATCTTCTTGTGATTCATGATCAAAGCAATTTTATGATGATCATTAATCATCATCCCCTTTGACAAGATCAGCTCATTTTTTTGGAAGTCTTCGCCTGATTTTCTGACATTTGCATCTTTCTTTATTGGTTTATCCAAGACGAGAAATTTGGAACTCTCTTTTTCTATCAATTCCCCTTTTTCCACAGGTAATACAGTATCCATCTTGTCTGGCATTTTAGAACCTGTCATGATCTCATATACATCCGATTCTTCTATATTTGATGGAGGCTCATCCCCGGCAAAAATTGTACCTTTGATAAGAAGCTCAACTGGATTTTCTGCACTCGCATTGTTTGTGAGTTCGCTTTTCAAACAATATCCATCCATTGCTGAATTGGAAAATGATGGCACCGCATTGCTCGAAATAATGTCTTCTGCAATTACACCTCTTGCAGATTGCGTATCCAAATCTTCTTCACCAATAACCGAGACATTATTTTGAATGAGGTTTAATGCTTCTGAGTAGTTTTTCATGCTTTTCTTCTGATCAGATAGTAGTTCTAATTATGGTCTAAAAAAATAAAATATTTCAAATTTAGGATAGAATAATCTT
>DMGO01000162.1:0-3996 GCA_003449795.1 Gammaproteobacteria bacterium
AAACTCAATCCAATTGATCTGGAAATTCGAGATAAAAATGTATTATTGATTGATGACTCAATAGTCAGAGGGACAACTTCAAAGAAGATAATACAAATGGCTCGAAATGCGGGTGCAAGCAAAGTATTTTTTGCCTCCGCAGCGCCACCGGTTAAGTATCCAAATGTTTATGGCATTGATATGCCTTCAACAGCAGAGCTTTTGGCAAGCAACAGGACAGAGCAGGAGCTTGCAAGATATATCGGTGCAGATTGGCTGATCTATCAAGACCTTGATGATCTCATTTCAGCGGTTCAGTTTGATGAATCCGATGCAGAGGCTTTTGATACCTCTTGCTTCTCTGGAGAGTATGTCACTGGAGATGTGACACCAAATTATCTGGATTTCATTGAGAACAAGAGAAATGATGCCGCAAAGGCAAAAAAAGAGATAGAGAGAAAGCAGATTGAAATACAAGATCAGTCTTCAATGACTATCAGCTAAATCCAATAATTCAATTCCAGTTTCATCCCACTTCAATATGATGGAACTCTCTTTGCTCCAATCACCCAAAACATATCGAGTGAGCTTATTTTGATCATTGGATATTTTATGAACATTTGGTCGATGAGTGTGACCATGAATCATGATTCCTACCGCATTTTCATCAAAAGCTTTTAAAACAGCATCGGGATTGACATCCATGATCTCCATTGTTTTTTGAACCTTGGAATGTTTGCTTGCATCTTTTGTTTCACCAGCAATTTTTTCACGTTTAGAAATCGGGAAATTCAGAAAGTCTTTTTGCCAAATTGGATTCCGAACGACTGAGCGAAATGCCTGATATTCATGATCATCTGTGCATAGTTGATCTCCGTGAGTCAGCATTGCTTTTTCCCCATTGATCTCAATGATGAAAGGATCATTGATCAATTCGATTGAAGCAGCATCACAAAAGTCTTTCCCAATTAAAAAATCTCTATTGCCGTGCATGATTCCAATATGGATTCCTTGCTTGGAAAGCGAATTGAGTTGATCGATCACGAATTGGCTCAGTTCAGATACATTGTCATCTCCAATCCAAGATTCAAAAAGATCCCCCAATATATAAAGCGTATCGTTCTGATTAAGGCGTTTAAGAAATTCTGAGAAGGTGCTCGTTATTGGTGACTCGATCTTTTCCATATGGAGATCAGAAATGAAATAAGTCGTCATATAGGCGTTCAGTCTATCCGTTTGACTTCAAGAATAATGATTGGTGCAACAGGCACATCTTGAAACCCCTTTGTGGTTTGTGTTGCATTACTCGCAATATCATCAACAACAGAAAAGCCATCGATGACATCACCGAATACTGCATACCCCCATCTTGTGGGCATTGGGTCAAGAGAAAAGTTATCATTTAGATTGATATAGAATTGTGATGATGCAGAGTGTGGCTCATTCGTTCTTGCCATGCCCAAAGACATCCTTTGATTTTTTAATCCATTTCCAGATTCATTGATGATCTCAGGTAGCGTGTCAATCTCATCAAGATTGACATCATAACCACCTGTTTGAATCACAAAGCCGGGTATGACTCGATGAAAAATTGTTCCGATGTAAGCACCCGATTCAACATAATTTAGAAAATTCTCAACGGTTTTTGGAGCTCTGTTGCGATCAAGTTCAACCACAATGGCGCCAGATGTTGTCACGATCTCGATTTGTGGATAATTCTCAGAGGCATCTGTGTTGATCGTCATCAAACAGATAAGGCATGCAATGAATATGGAAGTTCTTTTCATGATTTAGATTCTAAAATTAATTCTCTAGCAAGTAGAGTATTTTTTATCAGCATTGCAACAGTCATGGGCCCGACGCCACCAGGCACTGGTGAAATCCATGAAGCTCGTTCTTTTGCTGATTCGAAATCGACATCTCCGGTTAGTGTTCCATCTTCATTTCGGTTGATGCCTACATCAAAAACTATAGCACCTTCTTTTATCCATTCTCCTGGTATGAAGTTTGCTTTACCTACAGCGACAGCAAGGATATCAGCTTGCTTTACATGTGACTGAAGATCTTCTGTGTATTTGTGGCAAACAGTGGTTGTTGAGCCTTTGAGTAAGAATTCAAGATTGAGCGGTCTTCCAACTAAGTTTGAAGCTCCTACAATCACTACATGCTTCCCAATCGGATCAATGCCAATTTCTTCTAGCATGGTAACCACACCAATTGCAGTGCAAGGTCTCAATAAGGGTATCCGTTGCATCAGCCTTCCTATTGTATATGGGTGAAATCCATCCACGTCTTTTTTAGGATCAATGGTCTCAATTACAATAGTTTCATTGATGTGTTTCGGCAGAGGGAGTTGAACCAATATTCCGGTGACTTCATCATTGTGATTAAGCTCTTTGATCAGGGAAAGGAGTTCTTCTTCAGAGATATTTTCTTCTAAATCGTGATTAAACGAATTCATTCCAACTTCTTTACAGGCCATTCTTTTGTTTCTGACATAGACACTAGAGGCTGGGTCCTGACCGACTTGAATAACAGCTAAACCGGGTGCTTGACCACCTTGGTTTACAATCGCTGAAACTTGATCTTTGATTTCCGATCTTATCTTTTGGGCGATTGCTTTCCCGTCAATTATGTTTGCTGTCATTTTGCTTCCTTTTGAATCGATCCATGATATCAAAGTTTCAGATTGCAACACCGAGATAATTTAAAAATCTTAATGGAATTTATATTTTGATGAGTATAATACCTTTCACTCATTTGAAGTTAATCGGGGCATAGCGCAGCCTGGTAGCGCATCTGCTTTGGGAGCAGAGGGTCGGGGGTTCAAATCCCTCTGCCCCGACCATCATCTTTAGCACTAGAAATGACTCAATATTTTTGTTTAAAATAAGATCATGACTGACTTGCTCGATTTCAAACCAGACATATACATGACCAAGAAAGATTTCCAAGAAATAAAGGAAATTTTTCATACGCCACTGACTGGTTCTTATAACTGGGATTACACTGCGGCCGATGACAAAATCAATCGACTGTATCAGTTGGCAAAGAAGCGTCAATGGGATGTAGAGATCGATTTGGATTGGTCAGAAAAGTGGAATATAAATAAGGCAACTTTGGATGATTACAGTATCAATCATCATTCCTATTTGGGATATGCGCCTTATGCCAATATGACGGATTCAGACAAGCTTGAGATACAACATAAGTTTGCCACATGGTCATTGAGTCAATTTTTGCATGGCGAGCAGGGTGCATTATTGGTTGCAAGTCAACTGTGTTCTTGTGCTCCAACTTATAATGCGAAACTCTACTCTGCAACACAGACTTACGATGAGGCTCGACACGTAGAAGCATTTAATAAATACATCCAGACTCGTCAAAAGCAGATGTATCCAATTACTCCAGACTTGAAGATTCTTTTGGATAAGATTCTTACGGATGAGCGTTGGGATCTCAAATTCATTGGCATGCAGTTGATTATAGAAGGGTTGGCATTAGGCGCATTCAAGGCATTTCAGATGGCACATCCAGACAAACTTTTGCATGATCTGATAGATAAAATTGTCCAAGATGAATCCCGTCATGTCACATTTGGCGTTCACTACCTTGAGCAACATGTCAAAGGTCTGAGTGAGGAGGAAATAGAGGAGAGGGCAGATTTTGCCTATGAGGCATGTTTGGTAATGCGACAGCGTTTTCATCCAGTTGAAATATTTGAAGAATACGGTTGGGATATTGACGAAACAATAAACTACGATGAGAGCATTAAGCTTCGAAGAGATTTTCAAGAATTTATGTTTCAAAGAGTTATACCAAGCCTAAAACGTGTTGGATTACTTACTGAGTCCGTTAGACCTAAATTTGAAAAGTTGGGTGTTCTAAAATGGGAAGATTTTGACGATGAGGATGTAAGCTGGAGAGAGGCACAATCTGCCTAAATAGGCTTTGATTCAATTTTTCAGACGCTATAATGCAATCTACTATTTCTTGCGCCCGTAGCTCAACTGGATA
>DMGO01000027.1:0-8641 GCA_003449795.1 Gammaproteobacteria bacterium
GAATGGTGAGAACACTCAAAAAAGTATCTCTATAGGGTTGATTTTTCAAGCAAAATCACGCACCCTTAAGGATACTGAAATTGACGGCTTTATGTCAAAAGTCATCAAAATGCTTGAAACAATTTTTCAAATAACTATTAGATAATGACGTTAACAAAATCTGACATCGTAGAAGACTTAAACAATCAAATTGGACTAAACAAAAGAGAAGCCAAGGAACTTGTAGATAGTGTATTCGATACCATTAAAGAAACGCTTATAAATGGTGAGGAAGTAAAAGTCT
Organism: Gammaproteobacteria bacterium; assembly: GCA_003449795.1. GTDB lineage: Bacteria > Pseudomonadota > Gammaproteobacteria > Steroidobacterales > UBA11654 > CACPJA01. The sequence goes on from DMGO01000027.1 coordinate 284, forward strand.
CTGGATTTGGTAATTTTCAACTTAAAGACAAACCTGCTAGGCCTGGAAGAAACCCAAGAACGGGGGAGGATGTGGAAATTACAGCAAGACGTGTGGTTACTTTTAAATCTGGCCAAAAGCTAAAAGAAAAAGTTAAATCCATTGATAAATAAATGAGCAGAGAAGATTCACAACTTCCTACGATTCCATCTAAGAGATATTTTACTATCAGTGAAGCAAGCAATCTATGTGATGTTGAAGCCCATGTTTTGAGATATTGGGAACAAGAGTTTTCTCAACTCAGTCCGATTAAAAGAAGAGGCAACAGAAGATATTACCAGAGACACGATGTTATGCTCATCAGGCATATCAAAGAATTACTATATAACAATGGTTATACGATAAAAGGTGCCAAACAGAAGCTTTCTGATGAAGCATCTGATCAAGAGACAAAAAGTAGTTCTGTCTCAGCCATTCGTTCAGAGCTTGAATCAATCATTGATTTATTAGACTAACCAATATTTTAATCGGGGCGTGGCGCAGTCTGGTAGCGCACTTGACTGGGGGTCAAGTGGTCGCTGGTTCAAATCCAGCCGTCCCGACAATATATATATTAATTTTTTGTATGTCCGTTTATGACTCTTGATATTTGACGCCTCGAGTAACCGGTGTCGGCAGAAATTGCATCGATTGACCAATTCATTTTATTCAATTCAAGCACTCTGAGATGTCTATTTTTGACCGTTTTCATACTCTTATTGGTGACCTTAAGTAACTTCTCAATCGATTCTGTCAGAATTTGATTGTAGTTCTCATCATCAGCTATAGTGCAGTGGTCCCATAACATCATCAGGTTATAACAGGCATCCTCTGCATCATCTCTCTTTAAGGCTTCTCTTAAAAAATGTGCTCTAAAAATAATGTGACATGCATCTTTTAGCGTGTCTTCAATGGACTCATCATTGAGATAATTCTGCACCGCTTTTATTTCAGCCTGTATGCCGTAAGACGAGAGTACCAAACCGGCTTTAAATTCCAGTTCTCTTATCACGTTATCAACAATATTATTCAAAAGCTTGGTCCAATCTGGTCATTTTTAGATATGATTATCATAAATTAATTTCTTAAAGTAAAAAATGGCAATGAAAAGTACAAATGCTTACTACTTATTACTGGCTCTTATCACAATCCTTTTTGTGAGCATAATCTTCAACTTTGCAGCACCAATATTATGGTCAATCGTGGTCTCAATAATTTTTTATCCTTTGTATGAAAAATTTCTTTTGATGACGAATAAAAAATCACTCTCAAGCATATTATCACTGATATTAATTTTACTACTAGTCATTATCCCTTCTATTGGAATACTGGGCCTGATAACAAATGAACTTATTGTTTTTATAAATTCTTTTGATGATTACTACAGTCTTGAGCGTTATGTAGAAATGATTCCAAATGAATCATTGATTAATGATTTGCTTGCTTGGGCAGGTCTTAGTATCACTCAGTTGACTGAAAAAGCTGACGATTTTTTGCTCTCAGCTTCAAAAGTATTTTACGAATCAGTCTCCACAATATCTGCGAATGTTATCAACTTTTTTATTTCGTTATTTCTTTTTATATATCTAACTTTCTTCTTCTTGAAAGATGGTGAAAAAATAGTCAAGAGTTGCATGGACGCATTCCCAATGAAGAATGAAGATGAAAGTTATCTTTTAAATGAATTTCAAAAGACAACTAGAGCGACAATCAAAGGCACCATTATTGTTGCTCTTGCACAGGGTTTTCTTGGATATATGACGCTGCTTCTGCTTGGAGTTGAAGGAGCGCTAATTTGGGGGGCTGTGATGGCGCTGTTAAGTATTATTCCTGCTGTTGGAACGCTAATTGTGTGGCTGCCCATTTCTCTGGTTCTATTTGCAAATGGTCAAATAATGGAGGCCTCAATATTGATATTCTCTGGGATATTCATAATAGGGATGATTGATAACCTTCTGCGACCAATTCTTATTGGCAAAGAAACAAAAATACCCGATTATCTAATTTTATTAACAACAATAGGGGGTATTTCAATTTTCGGAATAACAGGGTTTATCATCGGGCCAATTATTGCATCTTTATTTATCTCAATCTGGTCATTGTCCTCACGCGTATGAATTTCATATGACAAAACATATAAATAATCTTAAAAAGTTAGTGGGTAATTCAAATGCTCTTGATGATGAAAAGGATATCCATCCATTTTTAGAAGATTGGAGAGGACATATAAAAGGGTCAACACCTCTGATTCTATTTCCAAACAATAGTGATGATGTTCAAAAAATTGTCCATTATTGCTATCAGAATGATATAAAAATTGTCAGTCAAGGAGGAAATACGAGCTTATGTGGAGCCAATGTTCCAAACTCATCAGATCATAGGCTTGAAATTGTAATCAATACTTCAAAAATGAATAAAATAATAGAAGTTGATTCATTTAATCAGTCGATCATTGTGGAGAGCGGCTGTATTCTTCAGAATATTCAAGATACTGCTGAAGACCATGGTCTTCTATTTCCATTGAGTTTAAGCGCAGAAGGTACATGCCAGATCGGAGGAAATGTCTCCACTAATGCTGGTGGGGTTAATGTTCTTAAGTATGGTATGGCCAGAGAGCAAGTGATGGGTATAGAAGCTGTACTCCCTGATGGATCCATATTTACTGACTTAAAATCACTGAGAAAGAATAATACTGGCTATGACTTGAAACAACTTTTTATAGGTGCAGAGGGCACCTTGGGAGTTATCACAAAGGTAAGCTTGAGGCTTTCTTCTAGCCCTAACAAAGAGATCTCATCGATGGTTTCTGTAAAGAATGTTGATGATGCAATTAATCTACTTAAGGAAACAAAAAAAAGATTTGGTGACAGTGTCACTGCTTTTGAATTCATCAGTCAATCATGTTTAGTTGCAATAAATGATTTCCTTAGTCACATAAAGCTGCCTTTGGGGCATGAGGATTCTTGGCAGGTTATTTTTGAGATCATCAATCATAGTGAGGATGATTTATCAGATTTTCTTGAAGAAAAATTATCAGAAGGCCTTATTGAAAATGCATTGATAGCTAAAAATGAAAAGGAAAGAAATGATTTCTGGCTTGTTAGACACAGCATCTCTGAGGCAGAAAAATTATCAGGAAAAGGGGTGCATCATGATATTTCACTTCCTATTAAGAAAATTCCTGAATTTCTAGCAACAACAATCCCAGCGATGGAAAAAGTTGCTGGAAAATCTATCGTGTATACATTTGGTCATCTTGGTGATGGCAACCTTCATTTTACAAAAAAACAACCTGAAGATATGGATGATTATCAATTCATGAAGTTTTCAAAGGAAATCAATGCTGTCGTTCATGAAAATGCTGAATTTCTTGGTGGCTCTTTTAGTGCTGAGCATGGTATTGGATCTAAACTGAAAGACGATTTGATTAAGTATTCTGATCCCATAAAAGTTGATCTAATGAAAAAGATTAAAAAAACATTGGATCCAAAAAATATTATGAATCCGGATAAATTGATCGATATCTAAACCTTAAAGGAATAGTCTTTACCAGGTTCTCTTTCATTGTTCGGTGGGAAACTTCTCCTTTTTTCACTAAAGTATTGCTCTCTATGGTCACCGTCAGTATGTTTATTGTATGTGATGTAAATATTGCATCTTCTATCAGCTGACTTATTTCCATCAGATCCATGAGGAACATAGCTGTTAAAGAAAATAATATCGCCACTCTTTGTTTCAATTGGTTTCAAATCTAACTTTTCTAAATAATCAGGATTTAATGGCTCCCATAATGGTCCTGCTAGTTTATCTTTGTACTGGCCAGAGACATCAAATTCAACACACGCGTTTGCTCTATTACTATCTTCCACAGCAATTAAAGCTGAAATAAACTCTGTGCCATATTTATCCCATCCTGCCTGAGAATCTTGATGTAAATGATCTGGTGGTGATCCATATGGTTTGTAGTTAATCTTTTCTTTGAGAAGAGTGGGTTGGTCCTCGAGTAGGGTACAAATGATTTCTATCATTGCCTGGTTATAGACTACAGATTTCAATATAGGGCTAGTTTCAATGAACTTTTCAATTCTGATCAGAAGCATTTCATCTTGTCCTATTTGGGACTTTTCATAGTATTTCATTGGTCCATCTTCTATTGGATCCAAAGCATCTAAACGGTTAACCTCATCTAAAATATTGCTCATAATATCTGAATGAAAAAAATTTCTTATGACTAGAAATCCCTTCTTTCTAAAAGTTTCAACTTGTGAATTGCTTAGCATTATTTATTTTGACTTATTTCTTTTTTTGAGCTCACTTGAAATATCGTTCATTGTTACATCGGCTGAGTGAAGCAAAACCATCATATGATAAAGAAGATCGGCGCTTTCCCAAATGATTTCATCTTTATTTGCATCATTATTTAAGTATGCCACAGCTAACTCTCCACTTTCCTCAATTACTTTTTTTGCGATTCTATCCCTACCAGATGTCAATAAATCTCGAGTATAGCTCTTGTCAGAATCATTGGATTCTGCTCTATCCTTAATTACCCTCTCTAACTCATCAATAAAATTTCTCTCTTTAGCTGTCATAACCTAACCTCTATGTCGTTTTCTCTTAAATATTCCTTTAATTCATAAATTTTCATAATGCTTTTATGAAAAACTGAGGCTGCTAGTGCCCCGCTCACATCTGATATGTGAAAAACGTCCTTAAAATGATTCATTTCTCCTGCACCTCCAGATGCAATCAAGGGGATGTTTGTATGTAATCGCATAGTCTCCAGTTGCTCTAAATCGTAACCATGCCTTACACCATCTTGATTCATGCAATTCAAAACAATTTCGCCAGCTCCTCGTTCTTGAACTTCTTTGATCCAATCATTTACGAATAGACCAGTTTCACTTGTTTTACTGGGATCACCGGTATTACTAAAAACTTTGTAGTTATTTTCGTCTTGAAAACTGTCAATCCCAATCACGATACATTGAGTGCCAAACCTTTTGGCTAGCTCATCAATAAGATTTGGATTGTTTATAGCAGGTGTATTGATCGATATCTTATCTGCTCCGTAATTTAAAACTTCTTCTGCATCACAGATGGATCTGATTCCTCCCGCCACACAGAATGGAATATTAATCTTCTCTGCAACGCGATTCACCCATGACCTATCAACAGATCTGCCTTCGGGACTTGCGGTGATGTCATAAAATACAAGCTCATCCGCGCTTTCATTAGAATACTTCTGTGCTAATTCCAAGATATCTCCTACCACTTTATGGTTCCTGAATTGGACGCCCTTGACCACTAGACCGTCTTTTACATCCAAGCATGGGATTATCCTCTTTGTAAGAATTGCACTATCTCCTTTTCTGTTATTTTATTCTCCAGCAATGACTTTCCAACGACCACTGATGACAGTGATATTTTATCCAATTTGATGAGATCATCGAAAATGCTCACACCACCAGAGGCAATGATATTAATCTCATTGAATTGATTATTGATTTCGTCATATAAATCAATGTTTGGACCCTCAAGCGTTCCATCCTTGTTGATATCAGTGATCAAAAAGTCTCTAAACCCATTGTCTATAAATAATTTCATGGTGGGTATGAGACTCATTTTTGAATCTTTCTGCCAACCATGTATACGTATCGAAGGCTCACCATCACGAATCAGAACATCCAATGCAATAATTATTTTGGTACGCATTCCAGTGTTAATTGTTGATATAAATTGCTCAGTCCCCTCAATCGCATAGCTTCCGATTACAATTTTATCTAAGCTTGAATTGAGCCAGTAATTAATAGAGTCAATCGATCGAATTCCACCACCCATTTGAACCTTGAGATTTGTTTGGGAAATGATTGAATCTATGATTGACTTGTTTTTACTGACTCCATCTCTCGTTCCATTTAAATCGACCAAATGTAAATGATTGCAGCCAAGAGATTCATAATGGGTGGCTAATTGAAGCGGATCTTTGTCATAAAAGGTTACCTGATCAAAATCGCCTCGAAGTAGCCTGACACATTTCTGGTCAAGTAAATCAATTGCTGGTATTAAATTCATGCTCATAAATTTACAAAGTTTTTTAGTATTTTTTCACCCGGTAAACCTGATTTTTCAGGATGAAACTGCGTGCCAAAAAAGTTATCTCTTTCAATCACAGCAGAAAAATCATTTGAATATCTTGAGACCCCAATCGTTTCATTGCAGATTGGAACATAATAGGAGTGAACAAAATAATAATATTCCCCATCAGTGAGATTTTTTGTTAGTTTTGAATTGGTATTAAAATGAACTTTATTCCATCCCATATGCGGCACTGGGTAATCTTTGTGATTTTTAAAAGGCCTGCATGAGTTTGAAATGATTCCCAAACACTCTGTATCGTCTTCTAATGAGGCATTCATAAATAATTGCATGCCTAAACAAATACCCAGAGTGGGCTGTGATAAATTTGATATCTCACTTATCAGGTCTTTCTGCTTCAAGCGCATCATGGCATTCTTTGCAGCTCCGACACCAGGTAAGATGATGTGACTAGCATCTTTTATGGATGCGATGTCATTTGTGACTTCAACATTTAGATCGATTCTCTTTAATGCAAACATCAAAGAAGCCATATTGGAACCAATTGAGTCAATAATGGCAACTTTGTTTATCACAATTAAAGTGAGCCCTTGGTTGAAGGCACGCCAGATTTTAAGGATTTATTTATTGCTTGAGAAAAAGCTCTCCCAAAGCATTTAAAACACGATTCTGCTTTATGGTGATCATCATCTCCATCCACACTAATATGAATATTTGCTTTTAGATTTTGACTGAGTGTATAAAAAAAATGAACAATGAGCTCTGTTGGTAGCCCGCCAATAATCTCTCTTTTAAACTCTCCTTCAAATTTAAAATATGGCCTTCCTGATAAATCCATTGAAACTGTGCATAGTGCATCGTCCATAGGAAGTGTAAATCCATATCTTTCTATACCTGCCTTAGTGCTCAATGCACGCCGAAGTGCATCTCCCAATGTGATTGCCACATCTTCAACTGTATGATGTTCATCTATATGGAGGTCTCCATCACACTCTATTTGAACGGAAATACCTGAATGTTTAGCGAGCTGCTCTAGCATGTGATCATAAAAACCAATGCCTGTTTTAATATCAATTACACGATCTGATGACAGGTCTACTTTTGATGTAATATTGGTCTCATTGGTTGTTCTGGTCACAGTTGCTTTAGTATCAGAACTTAGAATATCTTCTTTTATTTGTATCCAAGCATTTTCATTGTGTGGATCAATTTTTATTCCAGGAAGTTTAAGCTTATTAGCCAATTCAATATCTGTGTCTCGGTCACCAATGACATATGACCTTGATGTATCAATATTATTGTGTGTTAAAAACTCTGATAACAAACCAATCTTTGGTTTTCTGCAGTCACAGTTATCAGTCTCAAAATGTGGGCAAATAAATATTTCCCTGAATGAGACGCCTTCGGAATATAGGGTATTCAACATAAAATTCTGGCATAACTCGAATTGCTCTTGTGGAAATGATTCAGTTCCCAAGCCATCTTGATTGCTAACCATGACCAGTTCATACCCTACATTTCTTAATTCATTCAGCACGCGAATGACATTGGGTACAAACTTTACTTTTTTCAAATCATCTACTTGGAAATCATCTGGTTCATAAATAATTGTTCCATCTCTATCGATAAAGAGCACTTTTAATGGTAGTTCATTCATTATTTGAGTCCTCTGATTAGTTTTTGATTTTGTTCAGTCCTGCCGACAGTGATTCTTACACAATTTTCAAGCAATGGTTGATAGCTAACATCTCTTAATAAAAATCCTAAATCTTGAGACTTTTTACAAAATGCTTTGGCATCATTCACTTTGACAAGTATGAAGTTTGTATATGATGGAAAAACCTCTATGACTTCATCCAATGATTCCAATTCTGTCTCAAGCCATTTTCTATCTTCAATGATGGTCTCTATGTTTCTTTTTGATTCCTTAATGCCGTCATCAGAAAGGCTCTCAATGACCGCGTTCACAGCAGGGGTGCTAAAAGAGTAGGGCGGTATCACTCTCTCAATATATTGACAAATTTCATCGCTAGAGATTAAAACTCCACATCTCACACCAGCCAAGCCAAATGCTTTTGATAAAGTTCTGAGAATAATTACATTGTCAAATTTAGACAAAATCTCTTTATAAACTTCATCACTATCAAACTCAACATATGCCCCATCCAAGACTACAAGTCCAGAATCTGAAAAATATTCGCATACACGATAAATGGATTCTTTGCTGAACTTATGTCCGAG
>DMGO01000153.1:0-4643 GCA_003449795.1 Gammaproteobacteria bacterium
TTTTCAATGCCATGGTCGAAACCAGCTGCAAGGATGGAAGACATGGTCAATGCCATCAAGGCCATACTGAACGCATGGCAGGATCAAACTAAACTAGAGCACAGAGGCGAATTCTATACACACACTCTGATGACACCATTATTTAACCCTGGACCAAACCCACATGGCATTCCAAAGATATATGTCGCAGCAGTCGGCCCACTGATGACTAAAGCAGTTGCTAGAAGTGCAGACGGACTCTTAGCTCATCCATTTAGTTCACCAAAATATTTAAAAAATGTGACACTGCCCAATATAGAAGAGGGACTTCAAGCTTCAGAAAGAGATCGTTCAGAATTTGACTTATCGATTGCGATTATGACTGGAATCGGAGCAAACGAAGAGTCTCATAAAAAGGCAGTACGAGCCTGTAGAGATCAAGTTGCATTTTACGCATCAACACCAAATTACAAAGCTGTACTTGAACAGCATGGTTATGAGGAACTGAGTGATGATCTTAATCGCTTATCTAAAGAAGGTAAATGGAAAGAAATGGGTGATGCAATTGATGATGAAGTCCTCAATACGTTCGCTGTGGTTTCAGAAGACCCTGATGAACTCGCTAAAGAAATAATTCGCCGATACGGAGATCAAGGCCAAAGAATTGCACCCATTCTATACTCTGGGGAGCTTGAATTGATGCCCAGTGTCCTTCAGGCACTTAAAAGGAATTGTTGAGTCTCAATTAATCAAAATTAGGCTCTCTTTTTTCAAAGAAAGCTTGAATCGCCTCGAGGCTATCTTTTGAACCATGAAGCTCATTATTTGCTTCTGCCTCTTGCTCAAAGACTGATTCATAATCATTAGTCATTGCCATTCTCATCACTCTTTTTGTCTCTCTTAAAGATTGTGAAGATTTTTTAGCCAAAGATTCAGCCCATTCAGCAGATGCATTTATCAGATCATCATGAGGCACAACTTTATTTGCAAGACCAAGTTCCAAACATCTATTTGCAGAGACATTGTTTCCTTCTATTGCCATTTCGTATGCCAATCTGTATCCAACAGTTCTGGCCAGTAACCAATTGAGTCCACCATCAGGAATAAGAGCAATATTTACGAATGCTTGTTTTATGTAGGCTTTGTCAGACATGACGACAAGGTCACATGCCAATGCAAAGGCTGAGCCAATACCTGCTGCAGCACCATTGATTGCACCTATGACCGGTTTTGGCATATTCATGATTTGCAAAAGTGAAGGCTTGTATCCGTTAACAAGACCTTCATAAACCAGTCTGTCATTACTGAGATCATCTATACCAGACGAATCTGAAAGGTCAGCACCTGCAGAAAAACCTTTGCCTTCACCTGTGATGATTAAAGCTTTAATTCCAGTATCTTCTGCAATTTGATTGAGTGCATCTTGTGTTTCAAGCACCATTTGTGTATCGAATGCATTGAGTTTATTAGGACGATTAAATTTCATCGTACAGACCTTATTAATGGTATTAACTGTTAATGTTTTGTAACTCATGATGATTCCATATTAGGAGACCTTACGCCCCTTTTCTTCCCAGAATGGCTCTCTTAGAACCCTTCTTAGAATTTTTCCAGAAGGATTACGTGGTATATCGTTTATGAAATCAACTGAAGTAGGGCACTTGTAAGAGGCAATTTGCTCTTTTGAATAACTTATAATATCTGCTTCAGAATGATTTTTATCTTCAGAAAGAGTTACAAATGCTTTCACTGTCTCTCCCCATTTATCATCTGGCACACCAACAACAGCTGCATCGATGATATCAGGATGACTCATGAGTGCATTTTCCACTTCTGCTGGATAAATATTCTCTCCACCAGATATGATCATATCTTTGACGCGGTCATGAATAAAGAGAAAGCCATCCTCGTCAAAGAAGCCAGCATCACCTGTGAAGAACCATTCATCTACAATAGATTCAGTATTCGCCTCATCTCTCTTCCAGTAACCTTTCATGATTACATCGGATTTAATTTGTATCTCTCCGACATCGCCTTGTTTGCATTCAGTACCATCGGTATCCACGATTCTGATATCGACTCCCGTGTATGCTTGTCCACATGATCTAAGCTTACCTTTCTCAGGATCATGAAACTCTGGTGCTAATGTAGTGCCGATTCCCGATGTTTCAGTTAAGCCATAAACTTGCCAGAATTCACAACCCATAACATCCATGGCTTTGAGGAGGGTATCCTCAGAAATTGGCGATGCCCCATACACAATTTGTCTCAATGATGAGAAATCTGTATTTCCACAATTAGGATGGTTGAGTAGGAATTGAATCAATGCTGGCACCATGAATGCGGTTTCAATTTTCTCTGTATTAATCAGTTCAAGTATTTTTGTTGGGTCAGGTTCTGGAATTACAACATTTTTACAACCAAAAACAATACCCATAATGATGATATTCGAGCCAGCTATATGAAAAAGAGGAGAGAGGACAAAATTAACTGATCTTTCATTCCAGTCTTTGCCCCAGGTTTCCTCAACCATCGGTGTTGAAGCTAAGATATTCTTATTCGTGAGTCTTGCACCTTTTGGCAGGCCAGTTGTTCCTGAAGTATAAAGCTGTATAACATCATCATCATTTTCACCTTTAAGCTTTGGATCACTGTCATCAAACTTTGATTTCCATGAATCATAACTTTCCCATGTCTCATGGTCTCCCATTGCAATGATTTTTTTAACATGAGTAAACTGATCTTGAATGGATTCAATCAGTGGATAGAAGTCAGGACCAACGAATAAGAGTTCGCTTTCAGAATCATTCACGACAAACACAACTTCGGGACCAGCAAGTCTCCAGTTAAGACCAACTAAAACCGTTCTTGATTTTATGGTTCCATATTGAATCTCAGCATAATCAACGGAGTTTTTTGCAAGAACAGCAATACGAGAATTCGGATTGCAGCCTTCTTTAAAAATACCATTGGCGATGATGTTTGCTCTGCGGTCATATTCCTTGTATGTCATCTCATCATCATTCATTTTGAATGCAATATCTTCGGCAGATTGCTTCATTCGCCATTCATAGACTTCTAGTAGTGTTTCTTTTCTGGGAAATTTACTCATTTTTAAATTCAATTAAATTAATCACAAGTTAATACACTAATCTAAATTAAAACCACTCTCAAGAGGGATAGTTCATGTAAAATGACGCCAAGGAGAGATGGCAGAGTGGTCGATTGCGCAGGCTTGGAAAGCTTGTAAAGGTTAATAGCCTTTCGAGGGTTCGAATCCCTCTCTCTCCGCCAGCTAATTTATGCTTCTATAATCGAGAGGTGGATTCCGATCACCAAGAAGTGGAATGTATTTAAAGTCTTCACCCTTCCTTTTAGCGAGTTCTTTTTCAGCTTCATCTACAATACCAGGATCTAGATAAATTACCTTTGCAGTGTCAGTTAATATTTGCACAGCGAGCTTTGTTCCTTTCAGCCCAATGCTCATGCCTCCAGTGGCCACAGCTTGCCATGAATGAGCTGATGTCCCTGGAACCCAAGTCGCAATTCTTGCACCCGCAGTCGGAACCAGCCAACTGACATCACCTACATCAGTAGAACCATAGCCATGTGTTGTTCTGTAATTAAGAACTTTTTCTTGATCACCAATCTCAGAATCATTATCTATAAATGATTTCATAATTGTTTTTGCATATTCGACCTCTGCATCTGAATATTTAATGCCTCCTCGATTTTTAAGATTCTTATGCATTATTTTTTGAAGTGTATCATTCGGCATCAAAGAATAATTGCCATGCATGACTTCATAGCTCATTTGCGTTTCTGTACCCATAGCTGCACCTTCAGCTGCTTTTATGACCCTTAAGAATAACTCTTCTACAACATCTTTATTGGGATGACGAATGTAATAATAGACCTCTGCCTCTTCTGGAATCACATTCGGAGCCAAGCCACCTTTTGTGATGACGTAGTGCATTCTAGATTCTTGAGGTATATGTTCTCTCATTAAATTTGTCATCATATTCAACGCTTCAACACCATCTAGAGCTGACCGACCTTTATGTGGGGCGCTTGCAGCATGAGCTGAAATTCCTTTGTATTTGATTTTCACTGATTTGTTGGCATTAGATGTTCTTGGGCGAGCATGATTCTCGCTACCAGGGTGCCAATGAAGTACTATGTCTACATCATCAAAGAGACCAGATCTTGCCATGTAAACTTTACCCGATCCGCCTTCCTCTGCAGGAGTGCCATAAAAACGAATGGTTCCTTTGATGTTGTTATTTTTCATCCAATCTTTCACAGCAACGGCAGTCCAAGCAGAACCTGCTCCAAACAAATGATGACCGCAGGCATGTCCAGCATCTTCATTGGATCCATTTTCTCTATACGGAGAGGATGATTGTGATACGCCAGGTAACGCATCGAATTCCCCTAAAATTGCAACAGTGGGATAACCAGCGCCATATTCAGCTATGAATGCAGTGGGAATGTCTGCAACACCTTCAGTGATTTCAAAACCATGACCTTTAAGTGAGTCAATGAGTAGCTTTGAGCTTTCATATTCATGATATCCAACTTCAGCGAGTTCCCAAATCTTCATTGCAATGTTTTCATATTGTTTCTGATGTTGATTGATAGAGCTATCATCAGAATTGACTTCT
>DMGO01000102.1:0-14824 GCA_003449795.1 Gammaproteobacteria bacterium
CACATGGTGCAAAATTCACCAAATTGCGAATAAAGCAATAGTTCACTATTTTTACTTTTCATTTCCTGAGCTTGTGCATCAAGAGCAACTATGAAAAAGATTAGAACAAAGTATTTCTTAGTCATTGATAAATTATATGATAAAAAAAACTTATTAAATTGAGTCAATTCGACGGTGTGTTCGATTATGTATGATAAATATATCCTTCCATATCTTCTAAATTATACTTGCGGACAAAAGCCTTTTATTAAACAGAGGCAAAAGATTGTTCCAATGGCCAAAGGCAGAGTCCTTGAGGTTGGAATTGGATCAGGTCTGAACATGCCCTACCTGAATACAAATAAAATCAGTTCTTTGATAGGTATTGACCCATCAGAGGAGCTGATTCAACTTGCAGAAAAGAGGATTGATGACTCAATGCCAGATATTGATTTGGTTATTTCAAAGGCTGAAGAGATGCAATTCAATGACAATAAATTTGATACGGTTTTAATGACTTACACTTTGTGCACGGTTGAAGATGTTCATGCTTCATTGAGTGAAATAAAACGAGTCTTGAAGCCAGAAGGTCAACTTTTATTTTGTGAGCATGGTCTTGCGCCAGAAGAGAAGACGGCTGAATGGCAGAATCGAATCAATTATATCTGGCCCCATATTTCTGGAGGCTGTAATCTCAATAAAGATATCCCTCATCTAATAGGAAAGGCAGGATTCAATATTTCAAATATGGAACAAATGTACTTACCCAAGACTCCAAAAATCCTCGGCTATAATTACTGGGGTACTGCTATAAAGGCAGATTAAATCTCAAAGCAAGGAAAAAAATATGTCACGAATAAATCCAGCAGATAGATCTGAGCTCAGCAAAGAAATTCAAACACTCATGGATCAATCAGAAACAATGATGGGATTTGTACCAAATGATGCACTCATTATGGCGAAGAATCCTGAACTGCTTCAATCTGTAAGCCAGCTCATAAATACCATTTATTCTTTCAGGAGCATTTCAGAGGAAATAAGATCTTTAGTGGGATTGATGGCAAGTCAAACATCGGGTTGTCATTATTGCATTGCTCACACAAGCAATAGCGCGCTTGAGAAAAATATTTCAATAAAGAAGTTAAAACAAATATGGGAATTTGAAAGTTCTGAATGTTTTTCTAAAAGCGAAAAAGCTGCATTGAGAATTGCCCTGAATGCAGCTCAGACTCCCAACCTCATCTCTGATGAAGATTACACTGAATTTAAGAAATACTTTGATGAAAATCAGCAAATAGAGATACTTGCAATTATTTCATTATTTGGTTTTCTCAATCGTTGGAACAGCAGTCTGATGACAGAAATTGAGTCATTGCCCTTAAATCGAATCAAAGAGCTAGAATGAAGACGATCGTTTTTTTGTGTGTTGAGAACTCTTGTAGAAGTCAAATGGCTGAAGCATTTGGAAAAATGATCGGAGCCGATAGATATCAATTTGTCAGTGCGGGTTCAAGACCCAGCGGAAAAGTAAACCCCAAAGCAATAAAATTCATGTCAGATATTGGCTATGACATGAGTGATCATGAATCTGAGGGTATCGATTCCTTACCCCAAGAAGGAGTAACCGCAATGATATCCATGGGCTGTGGAGATGCATGCCCTCAGATACCTTCATTGATTCGATCGGAATGGGAAATCCCTGATCCTAAGTATATGGATGATGAAGGTTTTAAGAAGGTAAGGGATGAAATTGGTCTTCATGTGGAAAAATTAATCAAACAAATGGATAATGGCGATTCAAAAAATTGAGGTGACTATGACACAAGTAATGATGAAAACAGCAAAAGGTGATATCCAAATTGATCTATTCGATGAAGATGCGCCAAATACTGTAAAAAATTTCACTGATCTAATAGAGAAAGGATTCTATGACGGACTTAATTTTCACAGGGTGATCCCAAACTTTGTCATCCAAGGTGGTTGTCCGCAAGGAACTGGTACAGGAGGCCCCGGCTACCACATTGATTGCGAAATCAATCCCAATCGGCATCAAGCTGGAACCCTATCAATGGCCCATGCAGGAAAAAATACTGGCGGAAGCCAATTCTTCATCTGCCACAGTCCGCAGCCTCACTTAGATGGGGTGCATACAGTTTTTGGGCATACTGCAAACATGGATGTGGTAAATTCAATTGAACAGGGCGATGAGATAATCTCTGCCGAGATTGTTTCTGGTGACTGAGAAAATTTGACTAAGTAGTTTTCTCGGGCAAAATACTCTTTCGAATCAATGGTGGACGTAGCTCAGTTGGTAGAGCCCCTGATTGTGGTTCAGGTGGTCGTGGGTTCGAGCCCCATCGTCCACCCCATTATTTTGAGTGATAAATGAAAACAGATATAGAAATAGCAAGAGAAGCAGAACCTAAAACTATTGATAAAATCGCAGATCAATTAGGTATTGGAGAGGAGTATCTTGAGCGCTATGGTAAATTTAAGTCCAAGATTGACCTATCAATCAATCATGAACAATTAAAGGATTCTAAGAACGGCAAATTAATCTTAGTTACTGCTATCTCACCCACGCCTGCAGGAGAAGGAAAAACCACAACAAGTGTTGGCCTCGTCGATGGGCTTTGTCATATTGGAAAAAAAGCAATGATTTGCCTCAGAGAGCCGAGCCTAGGACCTTGCTTTGGTATGAAAGGTGGCGCAGCTGGAGGAGGCCATGCTCAAGTGATCCCCATGACAGACATTAATCTACATTTTACAGGTGATTTTCATGCCATTGGAGCTGCTCATAATCTTCTTTCTGCATTAATTGATAATCACATACATTGGGACAATGAATTGGATATTGACCCCAGAAGGATCACTTGGAAGAGAGTGGTTGATATGAATGATCGATCATTAAGAGATATTACCTGCGGTCTTGGTGGGGTTGGGAATGGTATTCCTAGACAGAGTGGTTTCGATATCACAGTTGCTTCAGAAATCATGGCTATTTTTTGTCTTGCATCAGACATTGATGATCTAAAAAAGAGGATTGGAAATATAGTCATAGGTTATTCCAGATCCAACGAACCCATAAGAGCAAAGCAACTCAATGCCGATGGCGCAATCACTGCTTTGCTGAAAGACGCATTCCAGCCAAATTTAGTACAAACACTTGAAAATAATCCAGCATTTATACACGGTGGACCATTCGCAAATATTGCACATGGTTGTAATACAGTTGTTGCAACCAAGCTTGCATTAAAACTTGCTGATTATATTGTTACCGAAGCCGGATTTGGAGCAGACCTGGGTGCTGAGAAATTTTTTGATATCAAGTGCAGAAAATCAGGTCTCAAGCCAGACGCAGTTGTTCTGGTAGCAACCACAAAAGCTTTAAAAATGCATGGTGGTGTGACAAAGGATAACCTTGGAGCAGAGAATGTAGATGCAGTAACCAAAGGCTGCAAGAACCTCAAAAGACACATTGAAAATATCAAGAAGTTTGGAGTCCCTGTCATGGTTGCGATCAATGACTATGTGACCGATACAAAAGATGAACATGCTGCGATCATTCAATATTGTAAAGAAATTGGGGTAGAGTGCAGAATTTCATCTCATTGGGAAAAAGGAGGCAAAGGTGCATCAGAACTAGCAGAAGAGGTTGTTAAAATTGCTGATTCTAATTCTTCTGATTTCAAACCTTTGTATGACAATAAAATGTCTTTATGGGATAAGACCCAATTCATTGCACAAAACATATATGGTGCCTCAGAAATCATTGCAGACAAAAAGGTAAGAAATCAGTTTAAGAAATTAGAAGATGATGGATTTGGTGAGTACCCAATTTGCATGGCAAAAACTCAGTACAGCTTTTCAACGGACCCATTATTGATGGGTGCCCCATCAGGTCATGACGTCCCAGTTCGAGAAGTAAGACTATCTGCTGGCGCTGAATTTATTGTGGTTGTTTGCGGTGAAATTATGACAATGCCAGGCTTGCCAAGGATCCCAGCATCAGAGGGTATCGATGTAGATGATGAAGGACTGATTCAAGGGCTTTTTTAATCGTCGATTGGTTCCACGAATAGCACAAGAGAGTGATCTACAATTCTGTATCCATTTTGCTTAGCCAATTGGTCTTGTCTTTCCTCAATTAATTCATCTTCAAACTCAATGACTTTTCCCGTTTTGACACAAACCATATGATCATGGTGATGAGAGGGTGTGAGCTCAAAAACAGCTTGACCTGAATCAAAGTTATGTTTGATGCAAATGCCCGCATCGACAAATTGATTCAGAACGCGATAAACCGTTGCAACGCCAACCTCATCATTATTTTTTATAAGGATCTTGTTGATATCATCAGCACTCAAGTGAGACTTTTTGCTTGTCTCTAGGACCTCCAGAATCCTCTTTCTTGCATGAGTGACTTTAAGTCCCGCAGATCTGATTTCATTATTTTTGCTCATTGTTTGTATCTTATATGTGGTGCATCAAATATCAAGTTGATAACATCTATAGATATGTATCCGTGGCGAAAACCTGAATTATTCAAACCTCTAATCAAGTCTCTGAATCGATTTCATATTTGGATTTATGAAAAATATGATGGAAGATTCATCGGTCAATACAATGGATTGCCATTTTGCTTGATGAAAGTCAGAGGAAGGAAGACAGGTAATATTATCACCATTGCCTTACTCACAATTCCACATGGAGATGATTACATACTTGTTGCTTCACAGGGTGGAGCAAAGACAAATCCACTCTGGTATTACAATCTCAAAGAAAATCCAGAAATTGAGATGCAAGTTTTCTCTGACACATTCAAGATGAGAACGAAAGAGTTAAGCAGTGATGAAAAGAATGAGTTATGGCCTAGCATCATAGAGGCATATCCTGGATACGAGAATTATCAAAAAGTAACAAATAGAAACATCCCCGTTTTTATTTGCAAGAGGATCTAAATTTTGCGCTAAAAATTTTTGGACAACATTATTTTGTTGTTTTTTTGTAACAGTGTCATCGAAAGTATGGAATGTCTGATGGCAAATGCACGATTACAAACAATATGGCCCAAAAATATTATTTCTTCATTTTCAATATTTTAGAACTGAAAATTACTGTACTGATTTAAACAACAAACACATTTTCAAAATATGAATATAAATTTGTGAATTCGTAATCATCTTGTAATAGTAAGGGAATAGTTTTAGCATTTGATTAATAGGGCAGGAATGCCCATAAACATGTTTAAAATAAAGAAATTTACTAAGTAAATGAGGAAAAAAATGCCTAGAAAACTATACGCATTTGTACTCTCTGCTCTATTTGTATTCTCAACATCGACTTTTGCTGAAGTGGAAACCACTTCGTCCATAAGAGGTATTGTGAATGTTTCTGGAGCTGAAGTTACAGTGACACACGTACCAACAGGTACAACAAAAACTAGAACTGCCAACGAAGATGGCCTATTTTTTGTTTCTGACTTGCTAATTGGTGGTCCATACGAGATCAATGCAAGCGCTTCAGGTTATCAATCACAATCTCAGTCTGGCCTATACCTGGTCTTAAATAAGACTGCTGCGGTAGAAATTACTTTGGTTTCCAATAACATGGAGGAAATCGGTGTAACTGCTTCAGCAACGAGTGGAACGATCAGAATGGGTGGAGGCATCTCTCTTGGAGAAGATGCAATTGCTGGTGTACCTACAATCAACCGATCCATAGCTGATTATGCAAAATTTGATCCAAGAGTCAGTATCAATACTGAGAGCAGCAAAAATAGCTCAATCACAGTGATGGGTGCGCATGAGCGTTTCAATGACTTCTCTGTAGATGGAGTCAGCTTCAACGATCCATTTGGTTTGAATGATAATGGATTTGGAAGCATGAGAAATCCAATCAGTATGGAATTTGTTGATCAGATTTCAGTTGATATTACCCCTTATGATGTTTCAAGAGGAAATACAACAGGTGGATCAATTGCAACAGTTACTAAATCAGGCTCCAATGAATTTCATGGGAGTGTATTTTTTATTGAGCGTGATGAAGATGACGTAGGTGATCTTTTTGACCAAGAATTTGCTGAATTTTCAGAAGAGACCAAAGGCTTTACTTTCAGCGGACCAATTATTGAAGATAAGTTATTCTTTTTCGTAGGTTATGAAGAATTTGAATCAGGTCTTCCTGCTCTATATGGTACATCGGATAGTAATGCACCAAATAAAGCTGAAAGTGCTACTGAGGCAGATATCGCAGAATTGGTAAGAATCAGTCAAGATCGATATGGATTTGATCCAGGTCAATTTACTGGATTCACAGCTCCTGAGACAGGTGAAAAAGTTATCGTTAAGCTGAATGCAAATATTAATGATATGCATAGGGCTGTGCTTCTCTATCAGGAAGATGAAGACAGTCTTCCAGCAGGAGGATATAACCGATTCAGCAGTAACTGGGTATATTATGCACCTGAAATTGAGAGGACATCACTCACACTTTATAGCGATTGGAATGATCGTTTATCTACAAAAATTAGATATTCAACTTATGACTACTTAAGTGATCCTTCCTCACCAGGACTCACAATTCCTGAGATGAGAGTCCAAGTTGGTGACGACAGAATATATCTAGGCGGAGAAAGGTATAGAGCGGCAAACAAAATTGTTACCAGTTCAGACTATATCAGCTTTAAAGCTACATATGATATGGGCAATCATGTCATAACAGCAGGACTTGATATTGAAGACACCAGTCTTTATAACTTGTTTATTGCCAGATACAACGGCGAGATTAGATTTGACTCAATTGCAGATTATGAGGCAGGCACATATAGCTATTTGAGAGCCCATGTTCCTCAAGGTGGAATACTGGATGTCGACCCTGTTGCTGCAAATTTCAATCTTGAGAAAACAACATTATATGTTGGAGATAAAATCTATCTTGGTGATTTAACATTGAATGTTGGTGTAAGACTTGATCAAGTCGAAACACCTGATGCACCAAGAGAAAATCCTAAATTCCTTGAAAGAAATGGCTTCAGCAATGCTCAAAGATTTGACATGAGTGTTGTTCAACCAAGAATTGGGTTCAACTACGATGCGTCTGAGTCTTTATTTGGCAATATTGATAGAGTGATCAGTGCTGAAATCAGAGGTGGGTATGGACTCTTCATGGGTCGTATTCCAAATGTTTGGTATGGTAATGCATACAGTCGCTCAGGAGGAGCTTCTGATTACTGGAGAGTATATGGTTACGACGATGATCTACCTTCATTCAGATGTGGTGGAACAGTTGGAGCAATGCCAGCTGGAGATCCAACCTTCTTTTGGGTAGGGCCAACCAGTGATTACTGTATTCCATCATCTCCTTACTTCAATGATGCTCAAACGGTTGATCCTGACTTCGAAGCACCAAGCAGTTGGAGAGGTAACATCGCACTTGATATCACGACTGAGCGCGGATATGAACTTACACTTGAGTACAATAAAGATACTACTGAAAAGGGTGTATTCTACAGAGAGCTTGGCATGGAGCTAGAGGGTTATCTTGCCGATGGAAGAGGTGTTTATTCTCATGGTCCGGGGGATTATCTTCTTACGAACACAGATCTAGGTGGTGCTGAGGCATGGTCTGCTTCTATAAGAAAATCTTATGATAATGGCTTCAGCTACTTTGCTTCATGGGCAGCAGTTGATGCCAAAGATGTCTATGCATTGACGTCATCACAAGCTGAATCATCTTATGGATATACACAGCGATGGGATGGTGAAAATGTTCCTGCAGCACGTTCATCTTTCATGACTTCAAGAAAAATCATAGCTGGACTTGAATACAGAACAATGTTGTTCGGTGATAATGAGACCAGAATTTCAGCCATTTATGTAAGAAAATCTGGAGAGCCATACAGTATTACCTTTGATGATCCAAGATACAGTCCTGCTGGTGGTGTCGGCTATAGTAGATTCTATGAGGATTACTCACTCCCATACGTGCCAACTGGCGCTGATGATCCAAATGTAGTATTTACAAGCGCTACTGCAGCAGCAGAAGTGATGGACCATATTAATAATGGGCCTCTTGCACAGTATAAGGGTACTTATGCTCCAAGAAATGCCTTTACTACTCCTGGGTATAGCAGATTAGATATTAGGTTAACTCAAGAGATACCTGGTCCAATGGATGGACATAAGGTCATATTCTACCTAGATCTACTCAATGCTTTGAATATGCTTGATGACGATGATGGTCACGTTTATGAGTACAGCTACAACAACAGTAGACAGATACTTTCAGATGGTACCGATGATCAAGGTCGATTCATTATCAGAGGCGTGGATCCAGATGATAGTTATTTCATCAGAGATAACTCTGGACAGTCCAGATGGCAAATACAAATGGGGCTTAAATACCAATTCTAAGCTCATTTGTTAGCAATAAAGAAAGCCGCCTTTAATGGCGGCTTTTTTTATTTTATTCACATTTTATGCGATTGAATCAGAACTGGTTAAAATTCTTAAATTTATTGTATAATCACCCGCCTTAAACAATTCTTCATGGGAAAGTGGCGGAATTGGTAGACGCGCTGGATTTAGGATCCAGTGGGGCAACCCGTGAGAGTTCGAGTCTCTCCTTTCCCACCATTAATAGGTGATAATCAAATGTCAGCACTGACTATAAAAGTAAAAAAACAAAAGGATTTGAAAAGAGAAGTGAAGGTCTCAGTTCCTTCATCTGTGGTCGAAGCAAAGAAAATACAACGTTTTGAGCAAATTGCGAAAACTGCAAAACTACCAGGCTTCAGACCCGGTAAAGCTCCAATCAACATAATTCAAAGTCAATATGGTAATCAGGTCAATCAAGAGATACTCAGCGATGTGTTAGAGTCATCATATGCTGAAGCCATTACAGAAAAAGAACTAAAACCTGCTGGACCTCCTGAAGTCAGTATTGATCAATTCGTTGACGGCAGTGACTTCAAATACACTGCAAACATTGAAATATTCCCTGAATTTGAATTAAAAGGGTTAGACAAAATTAAGCTTGAGAGACCATCTGCAATTGTAAAACAAAGTGATATCAATGAGATGGTTGAAAACCTTCAGAAGCAGAGAGGTGAATGGAAATCTGTAGAAAGAAATGCAATAGAAACTGATCAGCTTTTAATCGACTTCAAAGGGACACTGGATGGGGAGGTTTTTGAAGGAGGCAGCGCTGAAGATTTTGTAATGCAGTCAGGAGGTGGTCAAATGTTGCCTGAATTTGAGAAGGCACTCAAAGACGCTAAACCAAATGACGAGAGAGATTTTGAAGTGACTTTCCCAGAAGAGTATCACCAGCCAGATTTATCTGGAAAAACTGCCAACTTCAACGTCAAAGTAAAAGAAGTGAGAGAGTTGACTTTGGCTGAGGTCACGGAAGACTTTGTTAAAGGTTTTGGCATTGAGAGCGGGAAATACGATGATTTGGTCAAAGAAATATCTGACAGCATGGAAAAAGAGAAAGATATGAAAATTAAAGAACAAGTCAGGATTGGACTGATGAATTATCTCAGAGAAAAAAATCAAATTCAGATTCCTGAAGTGATGGTTAGAAATGAAGCAACTGCGATGCAAAAGGATTGGATGAAGAGGTCAGGTATTGAAGATGAATCTAAAGCTCCAGAATTAGAAAACTTCAATCAAATTGCCACTGAGAGAGTGCACCTTGGTTTGCTTGTAAATGAGCTAGTTCTTTCTCGAGAGATGAAGCTCGATGAAGAAAGGGTGAAAACTAAACTTGGTGAAATAACGAATGCATATCCTAATGGAGATGAAATTAAGAAAATGTATGAGCAAACACCTGAACTCATGGATCAATTAAGATCTATGGTTATGGAAGATCAAGTGGTAGATTGGCTAATAGATAAAACAACATTTACAGATAAAGATATAGAATTTAAGGAACTCATTAATAATCAAGCATGACAATGAAAGAAAACATAAACAGTCTAATACCTATGGTGGTTGAGCAAACCCCAAGAGGAGAGAGGGCATTTGATATTTTTTCAAGATTGCTCAAAGACAATGTTATTTTTGCTGTTGGACCTATTGAAGATCAAATGGCAAATTTGATTATTGCACAGATGCTATTCCTTGAAAGTGAGAATCCGAATAAAGACATATACCTGTATATAAACTCTCCTGGAGGATCAATTACATCCGGCTTATCAATCTATGACACCATGCAATTCATTAAACCTGATGTGAGCACGATTTGCGTTGGGCAAGCAGCTAGTATGGCTGCCATACTTCTAGCTGGCGGTGCAGAATCAAAACGTTTTTCTCTACCCAATTCAAGAATGATGATTCATCAGCCAATTTCTGGTTTTCAAGGCCAAGCGAGTGACATTGATATTCATGCCAAAGAGGTTCTTAAGATGAAATCTTTGGTCAATTCAATATTATCCAAGCACACTGGGAAAACCGAAAAGCAGATCTCAAAAGACACTGACAGAGACAATTTCATGGATGCAGAAGCCGCATTAAACTATGGTTTGATTGACCAGATACTTGAAGAAAGAAGTGATACTCTAAACCAAGATGGCTGATAAAGAAAATAAAGGCGCTGAAAGCAAAGAGAATAAGATTCTCTATTGCTCATTTTGTGGCAAAGGGCAAAATGAGGTCAGAAAATTAATCGCAGGACCCTCAGTATATATTTGTGATGAATGTGTTGATCTTTGTAACAATATCATAGAGGAAGAGCTGAGTGGTGATGAGGAAAATCAAGATCTCATTCTCTATAAGCCCAAAGAAATTAAGTCCATGCTTGATGACTACGTCATCGACCAAAATATTGCTAAGAAAGTTCTATCAGTGGCTGTTTACAACCATTACAAAAGATTAATAGATAAACCAAAACCAAGAGACGATGATTATATTGAGGTTGGTAAGAGCAATATTCTTCTCATTGGACCCACTGGATCGGGTAAAACACTTCTCGCACAAACGCTAGCACGTGTATTAAATGTACCATTTGCAATAGCAGATGCAACGACGCTGACTGAAGCAGGGTATGTCGGAGAAGATGTAGAAAATATTGTTCAGAAACTTCTACAAAATTGTGATTATGATATTGAAAAAGCTGAGAAGGGAATTATCTACATTGATGAAATTGATAAGATCTCAAGAAAAACTGACAATCCATCAATCACTCGCGATGTTTCAGGAGAAGGTGTTCAGCAAGCCTTACTAAAATTGATTGAAGGGACCACAGCATCTGTTCCTCCTCAAGGGGGAAGAAAACATCCCCAGCAGGAATTCATTCAAGTTGATACTTCAAATATATTATTCATCTGTGGCGGAGCATTTTCAGGCCTAGAAAAAGTCATTGAACACAGAACCAATAAATCTGGTATTGGCTTTCTCGCCGAGGTCAAAGACTCAGAAGAGCAGACAGATCTAGGTGCAACATTTGAGAAGGTTGAGCCAGAAGATCTAATTAAATACGGTTTGATTCCAGAATTTGTTGGCAGATTGCCAATCGTCTCAACTCTACACGAGCTCAACAGAGATGCATTGGTTAGGATTCTAACTGAACCTAAGAATGCTTTGATTAAGCAATATCAAAAACTTTTCTCTATGGAAGATACAAAGCTAGAGTTCCTTCCAGAAGCGTTAACCAAAATTGCTGAACTTGCAATGTTGAGAAAAACAGGTGCAAGAGGATTGCGAACTATTCTTGAGGAAACATTGCTGGATACAATGTATGAAATACCATCTCATGAAAAGAAACTAGATAAAGTTGTTGTAAATGAGCAATTTGTAGTCAATAAATCAAAACCATTTGTTGTTATCTCTAACGATCCAAAGTCATCAAGTAAGGCGAAAAATATAAAATCTGAACCAGCCAAAAGAACTGGCACTAAGTAATCGATTAATATTATTATCAGATAACCTTAATGAAGGGTTGAAAAAGCTATTTTTGACCATATAAATAAATTAATATGAGAAAAGAAGACTGAACATGGTTGAAAATAAAGAAAAAATATCACTAGATGTTGTGATGGATAAACCTCTTCTCCCCCTTAGAGATGTAGTTGTTTACCCACATATGGTAATCCCCCTCTTTGTCGGTAGAGAGAAATCAAAACTTGCTTTGGAAGAAGCCATGAGCGATGACAAGAAGATTCTTCTTTCGTCACAAAAAAGATCTGATATTGATGATCCATCAATTAAAGACGTAAATACCGTAGGTACACTCGCAAATATTTTACAATTGGTGACACTACCAGATGGAACAGTTAAGTTACTTGTAGAGGGCGTATCAAGAGTCGACCTCTTGGATATTCGTTCAGATGATTTTTTTAAGGCAGACTATTGTCCACTTGATGAATTTGGTGATGAGAGTGATAAGGACATTCAAGCATTAAGAAGAACGATGATTTCGCAAGTAGAAAGTTATGTGCGAATGACTAAAAAAGTCCCGGCTGAAGTAGTGAATACACTTGCAAGCATCAAAGAAAGCGGAAGATTGGTAGATACCATAGTCGCTCATATGTCATTGAAGCTTGATGAAAAACAGAAGATCTTGGAACAAATCAACATCAAAGAGAGACTCGAGTATGTCATTGGACTGATAGAAGTTGAAATAGACATGATTGAAGTTGAACAGAAAGTCAGGGGTCGCGTCAAAGATCAGATGGAAAAGAGCCAGAAAGAGTATTACTTAAATGAACAGATGAAGGCCATTCAAAAAGAGTTAGGTGATTTAGACAATGCCAATAATGAATTTGATGAACTTGAAGAGAAGATTAAGCAATCAGGCATGACAAAAGAGGCAGATGAAAAAGCATCATCAGAACTCAAAAAACTTCAAATGATGTCTCCGATGTCAGCTGAAGCCACTGTGGTTAGAAACTTTCTTGATGTTTTACTTTCTGCACCATGGAAAAAGAAAACTAAGGCAAAAGTATCATTAGACAAAGCCCATGAAATTCTTGATGAGGATCATTATGGACTGAAAACAGTCAAGGAAAGGATTATCGAGTATCTTGCTGTTCAAAAAAGAGTTAAAAAACTCAAAGGTCCGATACTCTGTTTGGTAGGTCCGCCAGGAGTTGGAAAGACTTCATTGGGGGCAAGTATTGCAAGAGCAACTGGCAGGAAATTTGTAAGGATGTCTCTTGGCGGTGTCAGAGATGAAGCTGAGATAAGAGGTCACAGAAGAACCTACATCGGAGCCATGCCAGGAAAGATCATGCAAAATTTGAATAAAGTAGGCGTTAGAAACCCACTTTTTCTTCTAGATGAGATTGATAAAATGTCGATGGATTTCAGGGGCGACCCATCTTCTGCACTTCTTGAAGTTTTGGATCCAGAGCAAAATACAACGTTCAATGACCATTATATGGAAGTTGATTTTGATCTCTCTGATGTAATGTTTATATGCACAGCCAATACACTAAATATTCCTCCTCCTTTGCTTGATAGAATGGAAGTCATTCGCATAGAGGGTTATACAGAAGATGAAAAAATGAATATCGCTGAGAAATATCTAGTGAAGAAGCAAACAGAAGCCAATGGACTTAAGGATTCTGAAATAAAAATCACAAACAGCGCAATTCTCTCGATTATTCGTCACTATACGCGTGAAGCAGGGGTTAGAAACTTAGATCGTGAAATCGCTAAAATTTCGAGGAAAGTAGTGAAATCATTGGTTATGAAATCCAAAGATGAAACAGTACATATCAGACCTGGAAGTCTTGATAAATATCTCGGTGTTCAAAAATTCAAATATGGTATTGCTGAGAAAGATAATCAAATAGGTCAAGTGACAGGTTTGGCTTGGACTCAGGTTGGAGGAGAGTTGCTAACAATTGAATCAACAGCGATACCAGGAAAAGGCAAGTTAATCAATACAGGACAGCTTGGCGATGTGATGAAAGAGTCAATTCAAGCAGCTACTACTGTTGTCAGAAGTCGCTCTAAAGCTCTTGGGATAAAAGAGGATTTTCATCAGAAAATGGATATGCATATTCACGTCCCAGAGGGCGCCACGCCTAAGGATGGGCCCAGTGCAGGTATTGGAATGTGTACGGCTCTGATCTCCTCTTTGACAGATATTCCTGTTAAAGCAAATGTGGCTATGACCGGTGAAATTACTCTGAGAGGGGAAGTGCTTCCAATTGGAGGATTAAAAGAAAAACTACTTGCTGCTCACAGAGGCGGTATAGAAGTAGTTATTATTCCTGAAGAGAACAAGAAAGATCTTACTGAAATACCAAAGAATATTAAGGATAAGCTTGAAATTATTCCAGTTCAATGGATCGATCAAGTGTTAGAAATTGCTCTAGAAAGGATGCCAGAAATCAAACTTGAAGGCTCAAAATCAAGCCAATCAAGCAAGTCAAAGTCTTCCTCAGAGAAGAATCTGCCTCATTAATTCATAAAAAAATATTGAAACCCTTTATTGACAAGGGTTTCAAAGGACTGGTATAAATTGTATGTTCCAGGTGATTAAAAACTTTGAACAGGGGATCTTCGGTAAACACTAGTTTTCAGAGGATTTAATAAAAAAAACATATATAGGATGTAAAAACATGAATAAAGGTGAACTTATTGATGCAGTAGCAGCAAGCACAGGACTCTCTAAAGCAGATGCTGGACGAGCCATTGACGCAACTACATCAGCAATTGCTGGTGAACTTGCAAGCGGTGGATCTTGTGCATTAGTTGGTTTTGGCACTTTCTCTGTTAGCCACAGAGCAGCCAGAGCTGGACGTAATCCTGCAACTGGTGAAGCAATCCAAATTAAAGCAAGCAATGTGCCTAAATTTAAGGCTGGCAAAGCTCTTAAGGATGCTTGTAAC
>DMGO01000029.1:0-3268 GCA_003449795.1 Gammaproteobacteria bacterium
AGATCAATTGATCTTTTTAGGAGATCTTATCAATCGAGGACCTAAATCATTAGAGGTTCTTGAATTTCTATACTCAATGAATCACTGTGTATTGAATACCCTTGGCAATCATGACCTACATCTACTCGCCCTTGCAATTGGTAACCAGCCTTATCGTGAAAAAGATCATTCAATCAAGCCAATATTAGAATCAAAAAATAAGATCAATCTCATTGAGTGGTTGAGACATCAGCCAATAATGCATGAAGAGCCGTCTTTTAATTCAATCATGGTTCATGCAGGAATCCACCCTTCTTGGGATATATTTCAAGCCAGATCAATGGCAAGAGAAATCGAATCACTTATACAAAGCAATAATGCATCAAAAGTCTTATCAAAAATGTATTCCGATGACTCTTGGTCTGCCGATTTAGAGGGCACAAGAAAAATAAACTCAATCATCAATTGTTTCACCAGATTGCGGTTTATAGATCAAAATGGTGTTTGCAATTTCACAGAGAAAAATTCTCCCAAAAATACAAATGACGCATTCATGCCATGGTTCATGAGCCCAGAAATGAAGATTACAGATATGAATATTTTATTTGGGCACTGGTCGACTTTGGAAGACTTTCAGTATGAAAATGTATCTTGCTTAGATGCGGGCTGTGTCTGGGGTGGCGAAATGATTGCAATTGATCTTAGGGAGCCTCAGAAGAGAATTAAAGTTCAAAGCTTTATATCGAGATAGGTGCTGATATATGAGGATGTGACTCATAATTGATGAGCTCAAAGTCATCATACTTGTATTCAAAAATTGATGCTGGCTTTCGATTGATTTTGAGAGTTGGAAGAGGATATGGTTCTCTTTTAAGTTGTTCATTTGCCTGCTCCAAATGATTGAGGTAGAGATGCACGTCACCCCCTGTCCAAATGAATTCACCTATATCTAAATCACATTGTTGAGCAATCATATGCGTTAATAAGCTATATGAAGCAATATTGAATCCCAATCCCAAGAATGTATCACAGCTTCTTTGATAGAGCTGACATGACAGTTTTCCTTGTGAAACAAAAAATTGAAAAATTGCATGACATGGTGCCAAAGCCATCTTTCCCTCTTGCACATTTTCCTGAGGGGAAATACTTTCATCAGGTAAGTCGGCAACATTCCAAGCACTGACAATGATTCTTCTCGATGAAGGATTGCTTCTGATTTGATCAATGACTTGCTGAATCTGATCAATTTGTTGTCCATTATTGTGATCAACCCAATTTCTCCATTGGAATCCATATATGGGGCCAAGGTCTCCTGAATCTGTTTCCCATTCATCCCAAATATGCACGCCATTGTCTTTCAGTGCATTGTTGTCCGTAGAGCCATCCAAAAACCATAAAAGCTCATAGACAACGCCTTTGAAAAAAATCTTCTTTGTTGTCAAAATTGGGAATCCTTGATTTAGGTCAAAGCGCATTTGATGGCCGAAGAAACTTTTGGTACCAGTGCCAGTTCTATCGTCCTTGACCTGTCCCTCATCAAGAATTTTCTGTAATAAGTCTAGATACTGCTCCAAAGCTTTTCCTTATCTATTATCCGAATTGCTCTTCTTTGAATCTGTGATTAATTATAATCCATAAACCCAAGATTAGCATAGGCAATGAGAGTAATTGGCCAAGAGTCAGCCAGTCGTTATACAGGTAGCCGATATGAGCATCGGGGACTCTGAAAAATTCAATGAAGATCCTAAAAATTGAGTAATAAAGTAAGAAAGCAGCTGCGACCAGTCCGCGTCCTCTCTTAAAACGAGAATAGACCCATAAGATCAAAAATAAAATCAGTCCCTCTAATGCTGCCTCATACAATTGGGTCGGATGCCGAACGACTCCATCTACAAAAAATCCTATGGGTGAATCAGTTTGCCTCCCCCATAGCTCATTATTTATGAAATTTCCCAAACGCCCAAGACCGAGTCCGATTGGTACTAGAGGCGCAACAAAATCGATCAATGAAATAAAATCCATTTTCAGATTGGATGAAAAAACCTTAACCGCCAAGATCACGCCTATAAAGCCGCCATGAAACGACATTCCGCCTTGCCAGATTTGAGGTGCTCTCAGAAGCCAGTTTATCGGATCAGAAAACAGCGATTGAGCGTCATAAAACAACATATATCCCAATCTTCCACCAATGATGACGCCAACTGCAGAATAAAAAATTAAGTCCTCAATTTGATTCTCAGCCAAAGGCGACCAGTGTTGACTCGTCCTTCTCATTGCCAACCAATAAGCTGCAGCAAAACCCAATAGGTACATCAAGCCATACCAAGCGATCTTTATTGGCCCAAAAGAAAATGCAATGGGGTCAATATCTGGATAAACAAACATTACCAGGGAAGAACTCTCTGATCGACATTAATCGCTTTATTTCCATTCTTTGTTAGTACTTCTTGTGAAATTGAATCAATAATTTTAATGAGGCTTTTGGCACTCTCATCGGGTGTTATCTTATTGGGGCCTCTGTAACCTGACTCTTCAAGCATCTTGGTTTCAACCTGTCCAGGTGCTATCAGAGCTGAGATGATGCCTCTTTTTTTTAGACTCGCATTCATTGCGACTATGCCCATATTCAAAGCTGCCTTGCTCATTCGATAAAAATAGAAGTAACTCTGATTGGCTGTGATTTGCATTGAGGCAAGCCCACTTGTCATTGAAACAATCTTTTTTTGTTGACTGATTGCTACGTTCTCAATGAATGCTTCTGAAATTTTCAAAGGCGCAAGAGTATTGACGGCAAAGACTAGTTCAAAAGTTTGCTCGTTTAATGCTCCAAAAACCTGGTCCTTAACCTCTCCCAGTATGCCGGCATTATTCAATAAAACATCAATTGGTATTCCACTATATTTTTCTGCCAAAGCATTAATCTGCTCCTCAGAAGTCACATCAAGTTCTTCAATATTGACATTGCTAAACTTGTCTCTAAGTGACATTAGATCCGTCGCTTTTTTTGGTTTCCTGCAAGTTGCTATGACATTCCACCCTTGTTCTGCATAATTCTGTGCCAATGCCAAACCAATCCCTCTATTTGAGCCCGTAATTAAAACCGTTGATTTATCCTGATCAATATTCATAGTTTGCTCAGCAAAGGTCTTTTCACTCATGTGAGTGAAAGAGAAGATTAAGATGAAAAACATCATCAAAGTTTTGATTTGAACTAATTTAAATATTTCCATATATGGCTCCTAATTCTAGTGAAACTTAACATTTTATTTTAGATGAACTTGAATAACAT
>DMGO01000122.1:0-7255 GCA_003449795.1 Gammaproteobacteria bacterium
ATGACAAGCAGTAATAAGACTACATCAACAAGTGTTGTAAAAAGGAATAGGGCCAGATCAGTCATTTGAGAAAGATGAGAAATTATTTATTTTGACCAAGCTCAAACGATCTAACTTTTGCTGCTTCAATTGCCTCATCCCAAACCTGATCTAAATCATTTTTATCAAGAGACTTAAATGCGGCTTCAGTTGTGCCTCCAGGAGACATCACTTTCTTCTTTAATGTGACAAGATCATCTGCGCTGTTGAGTGCAAGTTGACTGGAGCCGATTGCTGTTTGTACAGAAAGTGTTTCTGCAATATCTTCTGGGATCCCAGATTTCATCGCGGCTTTTTTTAGGAGATCCATCATATGAAAAAAATAGGCTGGGCCACTTCCTGAGACGGCTGTAATGGCATGCATCCATTCTTCATTCTGAACCCATATTGTTTTGCCAACAGAATTAAAAATATATGTTGCCAGTACAATTTCACTTTCTGTCAGATTAGACTGAATCAGCGCCGAGATTCCTCTTCCAACCAGGCAAGGTGTATTAGGCATAACCCTGCAAACTTTTGAGCCTTCCCCAAACAATGACACCATTGAATCAATCTCAATGCCAGCTGCTACAGAAATGATCATTTTTTCGCTGTTTTCACTGGTAAATGATTGTGCAGTTTCTTTAAAAACTTGGGGTTTTACACAGATGATGAGGGCATCTGATTGATCAGAAACCTCTTGATTATTCTCATGGACATTGAGTTTTTTATTGAGAATGGAGAGGATATTTCTTCTGTCTTCACTTGGGTCCGAAACAAATATTTTTGACGCATCATGACCATGCAGTATGAGACCTCTGATGATTGCCTCAGCAACCATTCCTCCTCCAATGAATCCAATATTCTTATTCTCATGCATGTCAATAATCTCTGTTCCCAAACAATGATGTGCCTATTCTAATCATATTTGAACCATTTTGAATGGCTATCTTGTAATCATCCGACATTCCCATGGACAGTGTATCGATTTCATGACCTTCAATTATCAGCTCCTTATATAGTTGATTTAGTCTACGAAAGTGATCATTTTTCTCTTCAAGAGAAGATACAGGACTAGAGATACCCATTAATCCTCTGAGTTTAATCTTTTCTAAATTCTGCATTTCATCCATCAGTTTTCTCACTTCAATGGGTTTAACCGATTCTCTCGCATCATTCTCATCTAGTTTAACTTGAATGCACACATTCATTGCCCCCTCACGCTTCCTTTGATTATTTAGTCTTTCTGCAATCTTGTATCGTGTGATTGAGTGCACCCAATCAAAATGATTGGCAATGAGTTTTGTTTTGTTCGACTGAATGTTGCCGATAAAATGCCAAACGGCTTTTAAATCAAGCTGATTGATTCTTTCAACTGCCTCTTGTGCGAAGTTTTCAGCAAAATTTTGAATACCAAGTGCATGCAATGCTCTTATTTTTTCCAGTGATTGTTTTTTTGAAACAGCAATGATTTTTGGTTCTCCATTTGGGCAATCCATTGCTTTAATTTCTGAAAGGATCGATGAAAGATTATTCTCAAAATTCCCCATTAAGTATATATTTGCTCAGCTTTGAATACTGGCCCGTCTACGCAGACTCGTTTCATTTTTTGATCACCATTTTCAATGATTTTGACCGTGCAACCCGCACATCCTCCTATTGCACATGCCATATGCTCCTCAAGTGAAAGCATACAATCCATTTGTTTTCTCTTTGCCAAAACAGCGACTGCCTCCAACATACTTTCTGGTCCACATGCATAAATGATTGTTTCATTCTTATCTTCATCAGAAAGTGTATCTATATAACTGTTAGCCAGTTCGGTTACAAAGCCAGAGTGACAACCTTCATAACCCGCTTGACTGGATAACCGACATGCTATGCCCACATTTTCCATGTCATCAAGCGTAGTAATGATCTCTTCATCTACACCTGGCATGACCAAGTCAGACGCACTGGTTTGAAATGGAAAGGGTATTTCAGAGCCAAAAAAGGCAATCAAATTAATTCCTTTATTTATTTTTTTTAACTCTTCACCCATGAATAAGACAGGTGGAATACCGACGCCTCCGCCGATGAGGATTGCAGATTTTTTTTCTAAAGGATGATCAAATCCATTGCCAATCGGACCCATGACTTTGATCGCATCACCCTTTTTCATTTGACTCAATGATTCGAGTCCATGACCCACAGTTTTGTACATGAATTCTATTGTTCCAGCCTCTTTGGAAGAGCGGAGATATGAGAGAGGTCTTCTGAGGAGTGTATTTCCTCCGCATTCAACAAATGCAAATTGTCCTGGTTTAGCAGTTTGTGAAGATTTTTCTGCCTTCACGATCGTGATAAATTGATCTGCTTCAAATCTTATTTGCTCAACGATCTCTGCCTTTTCTTCAAAAATGATGTTTTTGCTTGTCATTTTATTGCTTCAATATCTCTGATAGAACTGCCATCCGAACGGCCACTCCATTTTCTACTTGCTTCAAGATAACCGATTGTTTTCCGTCAGCAACTTCATTTGAAATTTCAATTCCTCGATTCATCGGCCCTGGATGCATTACGATTGCATCAGGCTTAGATAATGCAAGTTTTTCTTGAGATAATTGATATTCATTTGAATATTCCTCGAGTGATAGGCTGCTCTCATCCGATTCAATTCGCTCCTTTTGAACACGAAGTGTAACAATCACATCAGCATCACAGAGGCCTTGTTTTGGGTCTTCTTCGAATTGTGTATTTGAAAAATTGTCCATATCAGGCTTGAATTCGTCTGGGGTGATCAATGTTACATTTCCAGTATTCATGATTTTGAGCCCTTCAGTCAGTGACCTTGCTACTCTCGAATGAGATATATCTCCCATGATTACCACTTTCAATCCTTCAAAAGATCCCTTTTCTTGTCTGATGGTCAGAAGGTCTAGCAAACCCTGTGTAGGGTGTGATACCGAAGACTCGCCTGCACTAATCAGATGTGTATCAGGCCCTACATCATCTATCAGCGGGCCGAATAAATTTGTATCTCCTGTTCTTATGATGAATCCCCTAACGCCCATAGCTTCAAGGTTTCTGATCGTATCAAGTACCGTCTCACCTTTGGCTGCAGAAGATTTATTCTCATCGATCAGAATAGTTTCTGCCCCTAATTTTTTTGCTGCAACTTGAAAAGATGCACTTGTTCTGGTGCTGGGTTCAAAAAAAAGACTGGCGATCGACTGATTTTTTAAAAGGTTTTCAAATTCATGCTGTTCATTTGAATTAAGGTAGTGATCAGATAGATCAAGAATTTTATTGATTTCATCTTTGCTCAGTTGATTGAGATACAGTAAATTCTTCAACCGAGCCACCCTTTTATTTGGTATAAGCTCATCATCTACCTCTGGTTCATCCAATCTTGCAAAAAGGTTGTGGCAGCCATGCTATCAATTTGACCTTTCATGATTTTTCGCGAAAGGATACCTTCTTGTCTTTGCAGTTTCAATTTCTCTTTTGCATCCTCTGATGTTAAATGCTCAGAAGCCCACTCAACTTCTTGATTGAGGTCCCTTTCTAGGCTTGTTTTAAACATTTTAATTTTTTTCATTAATGCCTCTGAACTTTTACTGGTGACTTTTGGTTTGCCCAGAACAATTATAGTCGGATTATACTCTTTTAAGATCTGCTCCAAGTGAACCCAGTCTGGGTTACCGTTTCTCATAATTATCGGATCAAGCGGTGAAGCGGTATTTGTTATATTTTGTCCAATCGCAACCCCCATTTTTGTCATACCAAAATCGAAAGCAATGAAAGTAGAAGACATATTTAAATCATCATTATTTTATGCATGACCAATTTGATCACTGATATTTATGCTTTTTATTCCCAACGAATCAATGCTCTTTTCCCATCGCGATTCAGTATCCACATCAAAGACTATGGTCGGATCATATGGTGCACTTATCCATGAATTAGTCATTAACTCGGATTCCAATTGTCCTGGCCCCCATCCTGAATACCCGACAATAAATAGTGAATGACTTGGACCTTGCCCATCGATGATGTCATCGATAATGTCTCTAGAACTGGTAATGAAAGTGTTTTCATTGATTTCAGTAGTATTTTTCCACATCCCAGAGTTATGTATTACAAATCCTCTGTCTAACCCTACTGGACCGCCTTGCAAGAAACTGACGTCACCCGTATTTACTTCATCCAATTTCATATGATTGATTTCGTCATACAGATCATGATGCAATGGTTTATTGATGATCAGCCCCAGTGATCCGGACTCATTTTGTTCACAAACCAGCGTCACTGTTTTTTCAAAGTTAGGATCTTTCAGGCTAGGGCTTGCAATCAGAAAATGACCCACCAGTGATTCGTTTATTTTCATATCAATTCGATTTTTGGAGTGCTT
Organism: Gammaproteobacteria bacterium; assembly: GCA_003449795.1. Taxonomy (GTDB): domain Bacteria; phylum Pseudomonadota; class Gammaproteobacteria; order Steroidobacterales; family UBA11654; genus CACPJA01. Next base: position 4,412 of record DMGO01000122.1, read on the forward strand.
CAAAAAAACGATCAGAAACATTCACATCAGAATTTTTTGATATCTCTCTCATTCCGGTAGGACTGGTGATATTTATTTCGCTTAGATAATCGCCGATTACATCAATGCCTGCGAAATAGACTCCACCTTTAAGCAATGTTCCACCTATGGTTTTGCATATTTCGATATCACGCTGTGTGAGTTTTCTTACTTCTCCAACTGCACCCATCACAAGATTTCCTCGATGATCCTTTTCAGAAGGGACTCTTGCCAATGCCATGTCTACGTGATTCCCAAATACAAGATGTATCCGTTTATCGCCATCTTTAATTTCTGGTATATATTTTTGAGCCATGATGGTTTTGCTATTGTTTCTCGTCATTTCTTCAAATATTGTCTTGGTATTTGGCTCGCCTTTTTCAACGATAAAAATTGAACGTCCTCCCATTCCATCAAGTGGTTTCACCACAATCTTTTCTTGCTGATTCAAAAAAGATTCCAGATCACTTTGATTGGATGTTACCAAGGTGGGAGGTGTGACACTCGGAAACATAGTAATTGAAACTTTTTCATTTAGATTTCTGATCGCAGAGGGATCATTAATAACTTTAGCACCACCCATTTTTGCCAGATCTAGAATATATGTAGCATATATATACTCCATATCAAATGGAGGGTCCTTTCTCATGAGTATTACATCAAAGTCACTCAGGCAGAGTTCATTTTCTGTTCCATAGGCAAACCAATTTTTTACATCATCATTTACGGTGATTGGCCGCCCGGTACCCAAGGGCCTTCCATCTATGATTTTGAGTTCTTCTGAGTGAAATCGTGTGAGTTCATAACCAAATGATTGAGCTGAAAGCAGCAAGTCGAGCGTTCCATCTTTCTCTGGTTTGATTCGCTCAATGGGATCCATCACAACAGCTAGTTTCATAAAATATCCTCTTTAAATTCCCATTCTAGATCAATTCGATAGATCGCCATAGAGATATTGCAAGATACTTAAAGCCATGATGGGAGCGGTTTCAGTTCTCATTAATCTTGGACCCGACTGAATGACTGAGTAACCGTTATCAATTGCCATTGTTTTCTCAACTTCGGTAAACCCTCCTTCTGGACCAATGACCACAGTGATCTCCTTGGGCTTGTTGACAGCATATGAGCCTTGACCCGTGGTGTCATAAAAAACCGAAAGATCACCTTTGTATTTCTGTAGACAATCAGAATCCAGTTTAATGGGATCCATCAAATCAGGGAGCTTGGTTCTTCCGGATTGTTCAGATGCACTGATCAATATATTTCTCCAGTGATTAATTTTTTTTTCAATTTTATCTTCTTTTATTCTGACAACTGTATTGCTAGAAAACACCGGAACAATTGTTGAGACACCCAGTTCAGTTGATTTTTGCATAACCAAATCCATTCTTTGGCTTCTTGATATGCTTTGTATCAGTGTGATATCTATGGGGGATTCCCTGTCAGGAGTGCTTTTTTCCTCCAATTCAAGCAGTAATCGGTTTCTCTTTGTATCAATAATTTTTGCCATCCATTCTGAACCTGAACCATCGAATAGGATCATTTGATCACCAGCTTGGAGTCTTAATACCCTGAGAACGTAATGGCATTGCTCACCAGAAATTTCAATATGTGGTGCAGAGCTTTTAATTCTCTCTACAAGAAACCTTTGAATTCTTTTCTTTCTCATTGCACAAATCTTATTTATTTCATCTATTGAAAATTTTTTCTTTATTGTAAATGATATTAATCTTATTTACTCAAACCCTAGGAGCTTTGAATGAGCAAAATGAAACATAAGAATATTAGAGGAAAGTTGGCATACACTTCAAAGAAGCCAGAAATGTTGGATCAATCAAGGGGCCATGAATTATTTCATATTACTAAACATACTGATGGTCAGATGACGCTCAGAGCACATTGCGAGATAGAAGAACCAGATCCAACAGTCATGAGAGATATTGTACTAACTTTAAATGATAAGAATCATCCAATGGATTGTTTTATACGCTTAACTGTGGGGGATGAATTTATGGGCTCAGGTTTATTCATTTTTAATTTAGATGAAGACCGAAATGGAACAATTGAATGTGAATCATATGGCCCTTCAATAGATCGTGTTTCTCAAAAAAAGGAAACATCAGGCTCATTCGATGCATTTGGAACTCATCCAATTGTTGGAGATGGGTGGAATTGCAGATCCATTGATATCTCAAATGGACCGGGGATTTATCAAATGAGGGCTTTCATGCCTTCTTTGGATCATCGTGGCGCCACACCACCCATGATTTCAGAATTAACCATAGGTGTTGAGTATCATGGACTGGAAGAAATTAGTGTTCAGGCTGGAACGTTTACCTGTCATCGCTTTAGTTATATAGATGATGTTGGTTTTAATGAAGGTGTGAAACATCCTCCTTATGACATATGGGTCACCGAAGAGGATTATGTTTGCGTCAAGGCTGAGGTCACAGGATATATGATGACTTACTATGAGCTTGTATCAATTGAATACGATTAGTCAGGCAATTAAAAGATCTCTTTGAGTGCATCTTTAACAACATCAATCGGGTCTTCATTCGCTTGAAAGCGAATGGCCTTCCCTCCATTATTTTGCCAATCTTCAATATTGTGAGGCCTATCATCAATCAATATATTAGGCTTTCCTTGATACTGAGCAAGCACCCCCTTATCTCTTTTGATGAAAATTTCATCTGGCTTCAGTAAGAGTTTTTCTTCGATCCAAACTTTTTTCCAATGAGCACAATTGTCTTCATCGCCTTCTAAAGGAGAAGATAAGATTGAGTAGCCACCAGAGATATTTGATACGAATTCAATTAACTCATC
>DMGO01000136.1:0-12117 GCA_003449795.1 Gammaproteobacteria bacterium
GCTGATGTTATTTCATTGGTCGATCAAGAAGGCATGTATTGTCTTGCAGTATTATTTGTCCGTCAGGGGAAAATATTGGGCAGTCGATCAATCTTTCCATCTAAGACAAAATATGATTCTCACAAGGATATTCTGGCATCTTCATTGATGCAGTTTTATCTAGAGCATGATATTCCAAGCGAAATCATTATTAATCAAAGCATTAGTGAAAAAAGAATAATCCAGCAAGCCTTGATGGAAGCTCAAAATAGGCAGACAAAGATAAAAGATCGAGTGGTATCTTATCGTGCGAAGTGGTTAAAAATCTCTGTTGCAAATGCTGAGGAATCACTAAAATCAAAGTTGTCATCAAAGTCATCAATATCAAACCAGTTAAGGGATTTAACAGAGGCGCTTGGATCTAAGCAAAAGCTTAAAAATCTTGTTTGTTTTGATGTCAGTCATAATATGGGCGATAAGTCAGTGGCAGCTTGTGTCAGATTCAATGAAGATGGCTTCAGTAAAAAAGATTATCGACGTTTCAATATTGAGGGAGTTCAGCCTGGTGATGATTATGCAGCAATTTCCAATGCAATTGAGAGGCATTACAAAAGAATAAATCAGGAAAAAAGAAATCTTCCAGACTTATTGATTATCGATGGCGGTAAAGGCCAAATTAATTCTGTAAAAAAAGTGCTGCAATCACTATCCATTGAAGATCAAATGATCATCGGTATTGCTAAAGGTGACAGGAGAGATCCAAAGAATGATCGAATATTTATTCAAGGACATAAGGACCCAATTGATATGACAGGAAGAGATTCTGCAAAATTCCTTGTCCAATCTATAAGGGATGAGGCACATCGTTTTGCAATCACAGGGCATAGAGCCAAGAAGAGGAAACAGTTGCTTCAATCAGACCTTGAGTCTATTGATGGAATCGGACCAAGTAAGAAAAAGAATCTTCTAACTCAGTTTGGAGGAATTCAAGAAGTGAAGAGGGCATCGGTGGACGATTTAATTTCAGTTGATGGGATCAATAAAAATTTGGCTGAGAAGATTTTCAATCATTTTAATCCAAACTAATGTTCTCAATGGCATGATCCGATATACTTAGTTCATGTCTTTCAGATCCAATATCGCCAATATTCTCACACTCATAAGGATTGCATGTATCCCGCTTATGGTTTTTGTGTTTTTCTCAAACATTGAAAATGCGAGACCACTTTCAGCCATTATTTTTATTGCTGCCGCATTGACCGATTGGTTGGACGGCTGGGTTGCACGTGAATTTGATCAAACTTCAAAATTGGGGGCTTTCTTAGATCCTGTGGCTGATAAATTGATTGTTTGTATTGCACTTTTGATGATTGTGCAATCTGATCCGACGTTGATTAATACCCTCGTTTCAATTGTTATAATCGGAAGAGAGATTTCTATTTCTGCACTCAGAGAGTGGATGGCAGAACTTGGAGAAAGACATCAGGTATCAGTCATTGCTTTTTCAAAATTAAAGACAATATTACAAATGGTTGGTCTCTCATGCATGCTATTTCAACTTCCATTGATTGGAATCGATGTTTATTTGATTGGTATGATTTCATTGATAATAGCAAGTATACTTACCGTCTGGACAATGGTTATTTATATGGCCAAGGCATGGCCATTTCTTCAAGGAGGGATAGACTGAAATGAATCGATTGGTTATACCTACACTGGCATTATTAATTTCATTCAATAGTTTTTCATCATCTGATGAAGACATACACTTCCTTCAAATTGTTGATTCAGAGTGGCAAAGATCAATCGATGAAAATCCACTATATGCTTCTTACATGGGTGATAAGTCCTCAAACCAAGATTGGCCAGACCTATCTGAGAAGAGCTTAAGAATTAGGCAAAAAAAGACAAGAGATGTTTTAGAAAAAATAAAAAATATCGATACTGAAAAACTCAGTGAAGAGAATAAGCTGAATCATAGATTATTTCTGTATAACTATAAACGGTCGGTCAGAGGACAGCAATTTGACTCACATCTCCTTGTATTTGGCCAAAGAGGAGGGATTCAGCTAGAGCATGAAACTGCAGAAAGCTTGGGCTTTATGTCTAGGCAAGACTATTTAGATTGGATTGCTCGTCTTGAAAAGCTTCCAAATTATATTGAGCAACACATTACTCTTGCAAAACTTGGGATAGAGAGGAATGTTACAGCCCCCAAGATTTTGATGGAACGAGTTGCGAGACAAATAGAGCTTCAATTGGTTGATGAACCAACTGATAGCCCATTCTTTAATGTTTTTGAGACACTTCCTGCAAATATTGAAGATCGATCAGAAATAAGGAAAAAAGCGATTCAGGTCATTTCAGAAGATGTGATCCCTGCATATTATGAGTTCAGAGATTTCTTTGTAGATGAATATTTGCCTGCATCTAGAACCACAATAGGAGTCTCTGACTTACCAAACGGAAAAGCATGGTATGAGAATCTGGCTCGATATCATACATCGACCGAATTAATGCCTGAAGAGATACATCAAATCGGACTTTCTGAAGTCAAACGCATTCGATCTGAAATGAACAAGATCATCAAAAAAGTTGAGTGGGAGGGCACATTTGACGAGTTTTTAAATTTTCTGAGAACTGACCCTCAGTTTTATTTTGAAACGGGTGAAGAGCTTCTCCAGGCTTATTTAGCCACCTCAAAAGAGCTTGATCCAAAGATAGTGCCATTATTTAAGGTATTACCCAGGATGCCTTATGGAATAAGACCAATTCCAATAGAGTCAGCACCTGATACTACTACTGCTTATTATATGAGGCCATCAGCAGATGGGTCTCGAGCAGGCTATTATTATGTGAATCTTTATAAACCAGAAGTTCGACCGAAGTATGAAATAGAAGTGCTTTCTGTTCATGAAGCTGTACCAGGGCATCATTTACAAATTGCACTTGCGATGGAAATAGAAAATATTCCAAATTTTAGGAAATACTCTGGATATACAGCTTATGTTGAGGGATGGGGGCTTTATAGTGAGAGCTTGGGTTATGATATGGGACTTTATCAAGATCCATACTCGGAATTTGGAGCATTGACATATGATATGTGGAGAGCGGTGAGACTAGTTGTCGATACAGGTATGCATTACAAGGGCTGGAGTAGAGAACAAGCAATTGAATTTTTTAAAGAAAATGCAGCCAAAACCGAACAAGATATCATCAATGAGGTCGATCGGTATCTAATCATGCCAGGACAAGCATTGGCCTATAAGATAGGCCAACTGAAAATCATGGAATTAAAAAATAAATCAAAAGAATCACTTGGTGATAAATATGATATTAAAGAATTTCATCATGTAATCTTGGGTGAGGGCGCTCTTCCATTAGATGTTTTAGAAGAGAAAGTAAATGAGTATATTGAACAAAATCTGTAAATAAGAATTTACAAATGGAAGCATTATTCGAAAATATCCAGCTAATTATTGATGGAAAAATTCTTCCAGGTTTTGTTTTTGGTATTGTCCATGTAAGCCTCGTATTGATAGGGTTTTACACTGGATGGAGTATTAACCGTTTGCTAAAACTGACATCCAAAGGATATATCTCTGGGATCATTGGCGCTTCATTGGCCCATGTCATTGCTGACCTAGTCGCAGCATTGGTTGACCCTTCTATGAGAGCAAGAACTTTTGGTATCGTCTTAGGGGGTCTTTTGCCTTTATTATTGATCCCTTTTTTGGAGAAATACGTCACTAAGAGCGAGAGGCATATCATGGTTGGTGATCATGAAGACATTAAGAAAGATCTTCATGATAAGCATAATCATTGATTTAGCTTACCTTTCCCTGAAAGCTTCATTTGCAATTTTTGTGACAGGTTGGAGAAGATATTCCATCACAGTTTTTTCACCACTGATGATATCAACTTGAGCAATCATTCCAGGAAGAATATTTACTGACTTACCGAGTGAAGTAGAGGCAGATTTATCCACTGCGATTTCACAAATATACCAAATACTCCCATCTTCTTTTTGGATAGAGTCTGCACCCACATTGATGACCGTTCCAGTCATGGATCCAAATTTTGCAAAATCAAATGCAGTGAGTTTTATAATTGCTTCCTGTCCTTTTAAAACATATGCAATATCTCTAGGACTCACTTCTACTTCAATTAAGAATTCTTCCTCAATGGGTACAATCTCTGCTAAAGCTTCACCAGATTGCACAACGCCACCTGTTGTCGTAATAAGAACTCTATTCACGATTCCATCCATTGGAGCTTTAACTGTAGATCGCTCTAAACGATCTTCTAAAATTGGTTCCATTTCTTCTGCTTTAAGAAGTTGCGCCTCTGCGTCAGAAATTCTTTGAAGCAATCGAATCAATTCCATTCTTGATTCAACCCCCTGGTCTACCAAAGGAACAAGAATTTCTCTTTCTTCATTTAATAGACTCAAGTTCTTCTCTGCAGCAATCTTCTCTTTATCAAGTGCTGACAATTCAGAGACGAAACGGGTGGTATCAAGCTGAATGAGAGCTTGGTCTTTTGATACCGTATCCCCTGACTTTATATATATTTCCTCTATAATGCCGCCTTCAAGATTTTGAATGATTTGTATTTTTGAGGATGCAATGATTCTTCCTTGGCCTGATGTCACTTCCTCTAATGATGCAAATGATGCCCAAATAAAGATAGATACCCAGAAAATCAATATGGTGTATAGAATGACGTCCGCTTTTTTGACAGCTTTAGAGTAACTCTTCATGATTTTTTGGCCTTTAATTGTTCCAGTATTTCATCCCTTGGCCCATCCAATGCAACTTTTCCATCAGCCAAAACAATGATGCGATGAACCAATTCAAGCACTGGTAATCGGTGCGTGACAGCGATGAGTGTTTTATTCTCCAGCATTGGATTCAGTGCTCTGACGAAATTTTGTTCTGCATTCAAGTCAAGTGTAGAGGTTGGTTCATCCATAATAAGCACCTCTGGGTCATTCACTAAGGCTCTGGCAATAGAGATGGCCTGTCTTTGACCTGCAGACAGAGAGAGTCCTCTGTCTGTCAAAATTGCATCCAAACCACCAGGGATGCGTGAAATGAATGTATTGACACCACTGCATTCCATCGCTTTCTTGACCAGAGATTCATCAATTCCATCGCGCGCCATGGTTATGTTCTCACGAATGGTTCCTGCAAAAAGACTTGTTTCTTGGAGTACAACACTTATTTTAGATTGAAAAACTGTCGGATGAATCTCGCTGGTTGCTAAGTTATCAAAGGTGATCACACCTTGTGTTGGCATTAAAAGACCAGATAAAAGCTTAATTAATGTAGTTTTTCCCGAACCATTTCTACCCATGATTGCAATTTTCTCACCGGGTTTAATTATGGCATTGAATTCAACAAGGCTTGGAATTGCACTATTTGGATATGAAAACCCGACTCTTGAGCATGATAGATCTCCCAGATTCTCTATTTTTAGCCTAGATGACTCCGATCTACCATCATCAATCTGACTCATTAATGTATCCAATTCTCGATAAGCAGTTTTGGTGCTATTGAGCCTCCCAAAAAGGTTTGCAATCATAGCCAAAGGCGCTATTGCCCTTGAGGAGAGTAAGACTGCTGCAACCATTGCCCCCATTGACACGATCCCTTCATCAATCAGTATTGTTCCATAGAATACAATTGAGATAAGGCATAAAAGTTGTGCAGAGGAAGCCGAGTTCGTTGCCAATTGAGAAAGGACTTTTGACATTCGTCCAGCTTCAGAACCGTCTTCGACCGTTTCCTGGTAACGATTTAGGAATAGATTTGATGAGCCAGTTGATTTAATTGTCTCGATACCAGTTAAGCTTTCAATTAAAAGACCATGTTTATCTTTCCCAACTTCCATGGCTTTTTCTGCATGTTTTGAGATAAAAGGCTGAACCAGAAAACCAATACCAATTACAAATGGTATGGCAAGCAATGGAATGATCGCCAGTGGACCTGAGATCATGTAGATGACAAAGACGAATAAAAATATAAATGGCAGATCGACAACAAGAGCGAGTGTTGCTGAGGTAAAAAATTCTCTGACATGATCAAATCCTTTGATCGTGCTTGTCAGACCACCAACAGAGCTTGAGGTATGCTCAAGCGGAGCTTGAAGGACTTTTGCGTATATATCCTGCCCAACTTTCATGTCAATTTGTTGTGCAGCCAAATCAATAAACCAAGCTCTCATATTTTTTAAAATAAAATCGAAAATCAGTACGATCATCATGCCTGCAGTCAGAGCATAGAGTGAAGGAAACGCAGCATTGGGAATGACACGATCATAGACAACCATGATGAAGATAGAGCTCGCTACAGAGAGCAAATTAATCATGGCCGCAGATAGCCCGATTCTGAAAAAAATCGATTTGAAATCGACCACAGAACCCCAAAACCAGTGTTTATTATTTTTTGACATGACTAAAGTGTATCGATTGAGAGAATAATTTGAAGGAATTAGTTGTCAAAGGTCTCAACATGTTCTTTTAATTGGCCCAATATCGCTTTTTGTGTGAATCCAGATAGAATCACTGATCGCTGATTAAAAACCATATTCTCAGCTGATTCCAATAAGTCACGTTCTGCTTGCAGCAATTCAAGCAATGAAACATTAGAAGTTTGGAATTGCATATTGAGATTATCTCTGCTTTTACCATTGGCATCAAAAGCATTCCCATATGCTTCAATCCTGCTTTCAGCATTATTGAGCTCTGAGAGAAGTGATTCAATATTTGAAGTGATTTCTTTTGCTAAAGTCGATCGATCATATGTGAGTTCTTTTAATTGCTGTTTGGCTATTCTCAGTTGAGAGTTTCTTCGACCACCTGTGTATATTTCAGACTCAAATTGAATACCAAGATAGACATCATGCTCTTCCAATTCTTTTGACATATAGAGCTCAGGATTATAAAGGTCACCTTGTAGTGTAAGATTGAGTCTTGGCCAAAAACCAGAACGCTGTTTTGATACATTTTTTTCAGCTGCTTTGATACGGAGGTCAATTTCTCTGATATTTAAATTCGAGCCAATTGCCATCGGAATTGCTTCATTTGAATTCATTACAAGATCTGATTTTTTAATACCAATCATTTCATTGCAAACCCCAACATTTGGCATCAACTGCATGAATTCTGCTTTCACTGAGTCATAGCTAAGTTGAATCCTTAGAAGTCTCGCTTCAGCTTCAGCCAATCGAGCATTTGCCCTAGATAGCTCTCTAGTAGGTGCTCTGCCGCTTTCAACACGTATCTTTATCTTTGCTGTGATCTCTCTATGTCTGTCAACGGAGTCTTTAACCAAGTTCTTTAAGATATTGTATGACGATGTATCCAAGCACGATGTGATCATTTTCAAAAGCAAGCTGTTGACCTTTTGTTTTTGTACCACTTCTTCTGCCAATAGATTGCTTCGAGCCTCATCGATTTGATATTTGGTCGAGAAGAAATCAAATAACAATTGTTCCACCAAAACTCCAGTCGAGGTGCGATTCTCGATTGGTGAGCTTTCAAAAAAGCTAAAAGTATCATCATAGCTGCTTTGCAACCTATTTGTGGTGGAGCCAAAGAGTGATATCTGAGGTCTTCTTGGAGATTTTGCGATATTCAGTGTCTCTCTGCTCTGTGCAAGATTGGCTTCTGCTGAGAGAAAGATTGGATGCTCGGACACAGAATCTTGCAAAGAATTAAAAAAATCTTTCGATGCTGATCCATCCATTACCATTGATGGTCTTAGCCATTCAGATTGCTCTTGAGCATATGAAAAGACTGTAGATTCTAGTGTTATAGCAAACCCCAGAAATACAAAAGCTGTATTGATACAAATTTTCTTTATGTGAAACATGAATGGAGCATTTTAATACAAATTGAAAAAAGTGCTATTAATTGAGTCTAAAAGATTGAAATACAATGATTTGTTTAGTGATCGAGATAAGACCAATTTTCCCATATCGTTCCATCAATTACATTTTCCCATGACTCCATGGATTCATTATTTAACAAAGGAATATTTAGTGGCTCGATAGGATTGATATCGATATCAAGATCATCGCCAGAAAAGGTTTCAAAATCAAACATGATTGGATCCTCGATTTGAATCAGGTCATCAAATGAAATCAGAGGATCTGAGGATTCTATCTGATTCTCGTCTGCCACTATTGGCAAATCAATAGTAGAGAGATTTATTCCATTTAACCAAGGACCATTATGGGGCAGGGTGATAGGGTTATTATTGTTTGGATTTCTTGAGTTATCTGTTGATTCAGAAGAATCAGTCTCGAAATCAAAATCATGTGATGGCGTATCCTCTCCGTGAACTTGACCACATGCAGAGCATACGTAATCCTCTGCAGAAGATGTATTTTCCAGTTCAGAAACCTGGACTGTTTCATCAGCAAACATGATGGTTTCAACATTGGTCATAGTAATGGTATCAAGATAATATGCACCAGCGAGACCAGAGCTCGAATTACCTGTTAATGTAATGGTTTCTCCATCGAAAGCGATATCAAAAGTTGACTTATCTGCAAACAATAACAAGGTATCATCACCCTCACCACCGTCAATGATGTCAGAACCACCACCGGAATCAATGACGTCATTGCCAGTGGTGCCATTGATGGTGGTGCCAGAGGTGGAGCCCCAGAAATCATAACTATCTGTTCCTGCAAGACCAGCGGTCTCAATATCAATGGTCTGATCGGCAAACATGATGCTCTCAGTATTAATCATCCGAATGGTATCAAAGTAATAAGCACCCATTAAGCCATCGGAATTGAGACCGAAGATCTTGGTCAGTCCAGACAACGTGATGATCTCAAAGTCATCTCTGTTGCCAAACAGCAATAATGTATCGTCTCCGTCATTGCCATAGATAGACTCTGTACCCCCGGCAGAGTCAATGACATCATTGCCATCTGTACCGGTGATATTGAAAGAGAAACCCAATGAGCCAAAATAATAAATGCCACTGAGACTAGTGGTATCCACTTCGATGGTCTGATCTGCAAATGCAATATTCTCGACATTTTGCACCCGAATTGTATCAAGCCAGTAATCAATCCCCAGACCAGAAACATAGTCATTACCATAAATTTTAGTTACTCCAGCTAAGGTGATGATTTCAAAATTAGACCTGTTACTAAAGATTGCCAATGTATCATTGCCACCCTTGCCATCGATAATATCGTTACCACCAGAACCATCAATAAGATCAACCTCGTCAGAACCTTCTATGGTCTCTGACGCTGATGTATAAGACCAGTAAACATAGGTTGTTCCTGATGGCAGATTTGTATTCAGCTCTAAGCTTCCTCCACCCCTAAAAGATATATTCTCAATATTGATGGTTTTAATAATGTCACGATAGTAGTCGGAACCGATCCCTGAGACATTTGTATTACCATATATTTTTGTGATTCCAGCAACTGTCATGACTTCAAAATAAGACTTCCAGTTAAATATCACTAGAGTATCGTTTCCGCCATTATCTAGGATTTTGTCATTGCCACCTGCGCTATCAATCAGATCATCACCATCAGTAACTTCAATATCCTCAGAATCAGTCGTCCCCCAAATTATGTTTTCATAAACAGGCAAGGCTGTGTTAACAGAGAGATATCGATCATTGAATTGAATGCTCTCAACATTAATCATTCTTACTTGATCATAAGCGTAATCCTCACTCGCTGATGAACTGACTTTTATTTTTGTTATGCCTCCAGCCGTATTGATTTCGAATGCTGATGTCAGATCATGATTGATAATGAGTATGTCATTCCCATCTTTGCCATCAATCAAATCATTTCCTCCAGCATAATCGATGAAATCATCTGCACTGGTTCCATCTATCGTTTCAGATGAAGCGATCGACCAATGTTGCCCTGTGATTTCATTTTCAATACCATCAAGCACAGTAATTTGGTAATTTCGAGACACGCCCAATACAGTGATTGTGATGTTATAGGTATTTTGTGTTTCGTAATCAAGAATCGTGCCTGGCTTTAACATCAAGGTTTTGCCATCAATACTTATGAAAAATTTATCTGCATCAGGTCCAGAGAGTTTAAATAAGGAGCCAAAAAGGGAGAGCTGAGTCAAGCCCTCTTTGGAGAGAATGCCTACTTCAGCGTTTACACGATTTTCAGCAACAGTCTGCTTGGTGATCGAAATATTGCCATTTCCAGTTCTCTCATAAACTCCCACACCAAGAGAGGTAGCAAAGTAAGTTTCCCCATTATCATTGGTGTAAAAATCGTAAAAGCCATAATCATAAAAGGTATAAGAGCTGGATGCATTGGTGTCTCTAGTCCAGTTTCCTCCTTCCAGAATGATGTTGTCAGTGTATTCTTGACCCGTTAGGATAGAGTCTCCTAGAATCCATATTACGTATTCATCTACTTCGTCATTATCAAGATCATATTTAATGTCTGCATTTAAATTGACTATGTCTTCTGTTGTAATCGTTAATGTGGTTTCAGAGTTCCATTGGATATCGATATTTTCAATTCCTGTAATTTGTGAATTGGAAAATTCACTGAGATTGAAGCTCGATCCAATATACCTCATATAAAGTGAATCATTGCCCGCACCTCCTTGAATGACAGTAAAACTTGCATCTGAAATATAAAAACCATCATCACCGTCTCCGCCCAAAATACTGTCTCCAGAGCCGATTGAATAAACAGTATCATTACCAGCACCACAAATGATGGAATTGATGGCTATATTACAGTTAATCGAATCATTTCCACTCCCTGTTTCTAAGTTTTCAATGATTGTTCCTTCTGAAATTGATATTGGGAAGCCTGTATAATCGGGTACGTATTGAATTTCATTTTGTGGGTAATGACGCAGAATCATGATCTCATCTGTCCCGATCATTGAAACGGTTCCAGGATTGAGATTGAAAGTGATATCGAGGCTATAAAACGAAAGATCGATGCTGTCTATTCCACCGGTGTCATGGATTGTTTCAAATATTGGCCCTGTATAAGTATATGTAGTATCGCCATTGTTTCTCAATGGAGTATTTCCATAGATGTATTGAATTGCCTTGATATCATAGATGCTTGGGAAAATGGCTTGGAGTCTATCACCTGAGTTAAATTCATTGACTCCATCTCCATCAATATCCCAATCATTCATTAGTTTTCCTCTGCCACCATATGACATCACAGTAAATGCATCTGTGACAGCAGGGTTCTGAATGGCAGTACTGATTCCACCACCATCATGAGGATGAGCCAATCCGAGTGAGTGGCCAATTTCATGTATCAGTAAAAATCCTGGGGAGGTATTTTCAGAGTTATAGTTTGGGTCCTCAGGATCAAACTTAGAAAGACACCAAACATCATATGCTTCTGAGCCAAAATACTCATTATTTACAAATGAAAAACCAAGAGGTCCTGGACCTCCCCAGCTTGACATTAGACCAATACGAATGTCACCACATTGAGTTGATGTTTCTTCAACTTTAACAAAATTTATCCCAGTGACTGCACCCCAATATTGGAATGCCTGATCTACTAGATCCTCCCAAGCAGATGATCCATTCGCAATCCTATCTTGGAAAGAATCTCCTAAGTATCGAGACAACAATCCATACCAAGATGCAAAAGCAGAGTCAGTCGTGATCAGACTATATGTAATTGTCAGTATAGTTGAGGGATCGCGATCATAATCAATGCTAAAACCCAATAATAGATTATCTATAATACTATTACCCGATGTCGTAATATTTTTTGGGGATATATCATTTGCTTCAGGTGTTGCATACTGAAGATCATTAACCGAGATACTATAAGCCTTATCGAAATAAAGCCCTCCTTGATCAGTAGCTCTGACAATGACTGTTAGGGTATCGTCTTCCTCAAAATCAGCATAAACACTGTCTTTTAATTTTAATTCACCTGTGTTGCTGATCTCAAAATAACTACTGTCAGCACCACCAACAATTGTGTATGAAAATGAATCATCCGTATTCGGGTCTGAAGTAGTAAAATCACCAATAACAAGACCATAATAGCTCTCATTAACAGCTTGGTTAGAAAGAGTCATTCCATTAGGTGTAGCATTGACATTGATGCTAAAGCTTTGAGCATAAG
>DMGO01000044.1:0-3489 GCA_003449795.1 Gammaproteobacteria bacterium
GTGGTCAATAAATCGTAATCAGAAACATAGGCTAATAATGCTTGGTGAAGCTCAGTTTCATTTGGCACTTCGCCTTTTGCACGAATCCAACTCTGCTTCACTGGTTCGCTGGTTTTATTTGTCAAAAAATGTGGAATCTGAACGGGCTTTGATTCAAAAGGTCTTTCCCTTGTCAGCATTCTTTTAATTCTGAGTGGCAATTGCTCTACCCACTCAGGCTTTATTAAATCCACGATATCTTGAAGCTCTTCAGGTTCCTTCACTTTTGGCATTTCTGATTGATGCTCTAAGCCCTGCTCTGGTTTCTGAAAGGATGCTGTCATATTGAAAATTTGGTGTCCGTGTTGTACAGCAATCACTCTTCTGTTTGAAAAACTCCCTCCATCTCTCGCTCGATCAACCTCGTACACAATTGGCGCCTCAAAGTCCCCTCTTCTAAGAAAGTAGGCATGCAAGGAATGCACCATACGATCTTCGACTGTTGAAGATGCTGCTCTGAGGGCCTGACCTAAAACTTGACCACCAAAGACTTGTGGGCTTCCTATGTCTTGACTCTCGCCTCTGAAAATATTCTTCTCAATCATTTCAAGACTGAGAATTTCAATCAAACGCTCAATGGAAGTATCGAGTGAGTTTTCCTGTGACATATTATTTCAAATAATAAAATGAGACGGTTTCTGCAACACACGCAGGCTTGTCTCTATTCTCAATCTCAACTGTGGTTTGAGCAGTCACTTGAATTGCTCCTGCCCTTTGTCTAACTTTGATGATCTCTGTTCTTGCTCGAACACGGCTATCAACTGGGACCATGTTCATGAACCTTACTTTATTGACGCCATAATTGATTGCTCTTTCTAAATTTGTGAATTGTACAAATTGTGCAGTCATTGCAGGAGTCATTGAGAGTGTCAAATAACCATGTGCAATTGTTTTAGAATCCGGCATTTCATCTTTTGCTCGCTCTACATCTGTATGGATCCACTGATGATCATGCGTTGCATCAGCGAAAATATTGATTTGATTCTGATCTATTTGGTACCAGTCTGAAACACCAATCTCTGATCCCTCAAGAGCTTTAAAATCATCGTATGAAGAAATGGTATGAGTCATCAGTCAATCGATAAATTTCCAATTGTGTTCATGAATTCGATTCTTGTGGCTTCATTCTTCCTGAAGCTTCCCGTCATGGTGCTTGTGACCATATCTACACCACTTTTGTGAACGCCTCGGGTTGTCATACATGCATGTCTTGCAACAATAACGACTCCGACACCTTTGGGTTGGAGAACTTCTTCAATTGAATTTGCAATTTGAGCTGTCATTTTTTCTTGGACCTGAAAACGTCTTGCATAAGTATCAACAACTCTCGCCAATTTACTTATTCCAACCACTCTGTTTTTTGGTAGATATGCAACATATGCCTTACCAGTTATGAGAGCAATATGATGTTCGCAGTGAGATTCAAAATCAATGGCTCTCAATGTGACCATTTCATCGTAATCCTCGACCTCTGAGAACGTTCGATTAAGAAAATCATGTGGGTCTTCGTTATATCCGCTGAACCAGTCTTTATATGCATTTGCCACTCTTTTGGGAGTATCAAGCATTCCCTCTCTATCAGGATCATCGCCTGCCCACTGAATCAAGGTTCTAACAGCGCTTTCAGCTTGCTCTCTGGTAACGTCGTCTTTTTTGCTCATTTTTATATCCAATTGTATTTCAATAATCGAGAAACTATCTAAATGAAGCGCATTATGCAAGTTTTCATTCGATATCAATAATATTCGCTATCTCAGGTGTCATTCGATTCAAATTATAAAGAGCTCTCTCATTTTTGGGTTCGATGATATTGATGTTCATTTTTTTGAGTGTCATTTGAGGACTCATTTTTTCAATTATTTCAGGTTTCTCTTTTATTTTTTGTAGTAAGTTTGGTTCATATATGGCACATAGAGGCTCTATTCCGGTCTCATGATTGAAAAAAATGGTTGCATCTTTATCTTCTGCTCTCATGTCTAGTAATTGCTTAATTGTTTCGCAATCTAAAAGAGGTAAATCACATGAAACAATAATCCATGGTGAAGAAGCATCATGTGTTGCAGCACTCATGATTCCTGCAATTGGACCTTTATAATCAGAATCATCGAAAAGCATCTCATATTTTGAACGATGAGACTCATTCGCCTGATCGTTTCTTAAGGAAACAAATACTTGATCAGAGTGATTCATTAATAAATCAATGGTTCGATCAAGAATAGTAATGCCATTGATCCTAATTAAAGCCTTGTCTGTGCCCATGCGCTTGCTGTGACCACCAGTTAGAACCAAGCCTAGCATTTTAGTATGTATTCAAGAAATGTCAGATTTTCCACCAGTCTTTTTCAATAATTGAATATCGGAAATGACAATCTCATGACTGATTGATTTGCACATATCATAGATTGTAAGTGAGGCAACGGATACTCCAGTGAGCGCCTCCATTTCAACACCCGTCTTGGCATTTATGCCTACGGTACATGTAACAACAAGATTGGACTCATCATTAAAATCAATTGAAATATCACAAGAATTGATACTCAGTGGATGGCAAAAAGGAATGAGATCGTGAGTCTTTTTGACAGCTTGTGTACCTGCAATGATCGCTGTTGTTAATACGGGCCCTTTTTTTGATTCTATTTCTCCGTCTTCAACAAGACTTTTAATCTCATTTGGAAGTTGAATCAAAGCAGATGCTTTGGCAGTTCGGTGCGTGATATCTTTTTCACTCACATCTACCATGCCTGGCTGATTATTTTTTTTAATATGACTGAACATAATTCTAATTATTCATGGTTGGGATTTAACCAGCAAGATATAATGTAATTTTCGTATTTGAAATGCCAGTGGTTTAGGCAATCAAAATAGAATAATGGCAGAAACTCTATTCGATAAAATTTGGAATCAACACGTCATCTCTGATTTGGGGGATGGGAATGATTTGATTTATATTGATCGAATCTTTCTTCACGAGAGGACTGGCAGTGTCGCACTTAAAAGCCTTGAAGAGAGAGGGATTTCAGTCAGAAATCCAAATCAGGTCTTTGCGACCATAGACCACATTGTTGACACTCTGCCTGGCAGGGGTGATGCCACAATGATGCCAAGTGGAACACAATTTATTGAATCATTGAGAGAATCCGTGAGGAGAGAAAAGATCAATTTTTTTGATTTGAATACATCGCGACAGGGAATTGTTCATGTTGTATCTCCTGAGCTAGGCATAGCGCTGCCAGGCATCACTTATATTTGCCCTGATTCACATACATGCAGCTTAGGTGCACTTGGGGCTCTTGCGTGGGGGGTTGGATCAAGCGAATGCGAGCATGCGCTTGCGACAAACACATTAATAAAGGAAAAACCAAAATCAATGCTTGTAATGATCAATGGGGTCCCAAAAGATGGAGTGACAGCAAAGGACATCATTCTTTATTTAATTTCAGAGTATGGAGC
>DMGO01000011.1:0-11750 GCA_003449795.1 Gammaproteobacteria bacterium
TATTGGACCAATGATTTCAAACCAAATTACTTTAGTTGGCATGACTTTCTTCAGAAAGATGAAATCGCTATAGATGCAATTTCTGATTTTATTACGAGAGGCGTGATAGTAATCAATGATGCTCCCTCTATTTCAAATTCGCTTGAAGAACTAGCTACAAGATTGGGCCCCATTAGAGAGGTATTGTTTGAGCGTATTCACAATGTCTCTGTTGATGGTCATGTCTATAACATAGCGCACACATCACTTGAGCTTCCACCACATAATGATTTTGCCAGTTATACATGGCCGCCTAGCGTTCAGGCTCTTCATATGCTCGTAAATGATTGCGAGGGAGGAAGGTCAACAATAGTTGATGGTTATGCAGTGCTCAGGGATTTAAGGAATGATTATCCCGAACATTTTGATATTTTGAGTAATTTTGCAGTTCCATTTAGAGAGTTTGATGAAGAGAATGAAACGTATGCAAATGAACCGATGATCAGACTGAATGCTGAGAAAGAAATAACTGGATTCAGATATTCCAATCAATTGATGCAAATGATAGACCCTAAGAAGAAAAATGTGGACGCTTTTTATGAGGCCTATCATGAGCTTTGCAATAGAGTGAATAGTGAGAAATATAAATCAAAATTCAGACTTGAGTCGGGTCATATCCTTTTGGTTTCCGCTCATCGAGTTCTTCATGGAAGAGAAGAATTCAAGCCAGATGGCAAACGACATCTTCAGGATGCATACTATGAGATGGACAATATAGAAAATAACCTGGTTCTACTAAAAACAAGTGGGAATAAATAGAGTTGACTAAAAAAGTTAAATTCACATCGATGGATCATGGAACTAGAGAAGACTATGATCTCATTGCAATTCATGATTCAGATAATGAGAGAGGCTTGGCAAAAAGGGTCATCGAATGGCTAAAAATGATGGATGGAGAGTCTCCTTATCAGATCAGTAGGCTCCAGCACTGTCTTCAAACTGCAACAAGAGCAGAACAAGATGGAGCTGATATGGAAACAATAGTATGCGCACTTCTTCATGACATAGGTGATGTGATATCACCAGTCAATCATTCACAAGCTTCAGCAGCCATTCTAAGACCTTATATCAGTGAGAAGAATTATTGGATAGTGCTCAATCACGGTCTATTTCAGGGCTATTATTGGATGCATCATTATGATGAGGATAGAAATCTTAGAGATGAGCACAAAGATCATCCGTATTATCAGGATTGTGTGGACTTTTGTTCAGAATGGGATCAAAAATCATTTGATCCAGATTTTAAAGAAAAGCCTTTGGAGTATTTTATCCCTATGATTGAGGAAATATTTTCAAGGGAGCCCCGATCATTTGTCTAACTATATCTCTTTTGGCTTTTTCAGAATTATAGTTAGACCTAGAGCAGTTGGCCAAGCACCTAAAATGAATTCAAAGATAAATATCTGATTGAATCCTGTTCCATGAGCATAGATTGCAATTAAGTTGAAGATTCCAGCCCCAAAATAGACTATCCCTGCAGAAAAAAACCATGCCGGGTTTAGAGTGATTGCTCCCAAAATGGAAAATAAGAAAGTAGCCACAAAAAACGATGTAAAGTCCCTCAAGAGTGCATTTTGTGCTTCACTTGATAATTCATTGAATACGAAGCCAAAATCAGCCGAGGCGCTTATTGGGGTAAAAATCCATTGAAGCACTAAACCCAAAAGCCAATAGGCATAAAAAATACCTAAGAATCTAATAATAAATGTGTAGTTTCTTTCTGATGAGATTAAGAAATAGAAGAAATATCCTCCAAAAAATCCCGCACCAAAATGAAGTATCTTTCCTACGATTGTCTTATTTCCTGCTATTAACTCTGATTGGAATACCAACTCGACCATCAAAAACAGTGTCATTAAAATAGCGGTTCCTCCAGCTATGGCATATAGATATTTTCCACCTAATGAGCTGAGTCTGGATATTAAGCCAGCGGAAGAGAATGCAATTATGAATCCAATAATTATAAGGATATATAGACCTAAACCCATTCTTTGAAAATCAAACAAGATCACTTCTAATGAAGAGATTAATCCAACCGGCATATCAACTGAGGCCAGCCAGATTAACTTAGTCAATGATGAAACAGGAGTCATCAACATTACTGTAAATAAAGCTGCAGAAAGAAGCGCAAACGGATATTTTGCTATTTTCATAATTATTTGGGTAAAACTTTGATTAATTTGGCTTTTGGACCATCTGTGAGTAAATATAATACTCCGCTTGGCGAAGCTTCAATATTCCTGAGTCTATTATTTACTTTAGAAAATAAGCTTTCTTGGATATTTACACCATCTTTGAATGTAATTTTTTTAACATCCTTAGAAACTAATGCTGTAACCAAGAAGCTATTCTTTAGCTCAGGATAAAAATTACTTTCATAATAAACAATATCAGATGGAGCAATGGACGGTGTCCAATGCAGAAGTGGTTGTTCCATGCCATCTTTATCTGTAAATGGACTAATCACTGCTCCTGAGTAATCAATACCATATGTTATTGCCGGCCAGCCATAGTTCAATGAGGGCTCAATAAGATTTAACTCATCTCCGCCTCTTGGGCCATGTTCATGCTCATATATTTTTCCAGACTTGGTAACGACAAGCCCCTGCATATTCCTATGGCCATAGGAATAAATTTCTGGAAGGGCATCTTCAACATTTACAAAGGGATTATTTACTGGAATAGATCCATCTTTATTAATTCTTATAATTTTTCCAAAATGATTATCTAATTTCTGAGCTTTTTCTCTATGATCAAACCCATCACCGCTCGTTAGTAAAATCGTGCCATCATATAAGAAGGCAATCTTAGCTCCCAGATGCATTGGAGATCTTCTGGGCGCATTAGCTTCGAAAATTACTTTTTTATTTTCTAGTCTATTTTCATTAAGCTCAGCCGATAATAAGAACAAGGTTGTTTTTTGGTTCTGATTCTTAGCTGAGTAACTTAAATAAATTGTATTGTTTGATTCAAAGTCTGGATCTATAACTACATCAGATAATCCTCCTTGACCACTATATTGAACACTTGGAACACCATCTATTTCATTTACTGATCGGTCTAATAAAGAGGCAATCCTTAACTTTCCTGACATCTCAGTAAATAAAATTTTGTCCTCACTTAAAAATACAAAGCTCCATGCATCATCTAAATCATCAAAAATAGTCTCTAATTCATAACTTGAAAATGCTGAGTTAGAAAACAATAAAAATAACAATATGAACTTCAACTTCATTACGACCTTTTTTAAATAATTATTTAACTATAGAGTATCAATGTTATCGTCAAAACA
This sequence comes from Gammaproteobacteria bacterium, assembly GCA_003449795.1. Lineage (GTDB taxonomy): Bacteria > Pseudomonadota > Gammaproteobacteria > Steroidobacterales > UBA11654 > CACPJA01. The sequence goes on from DMGO01000011.1 coordinate 3,332, forward strand.
TGAAAATATATATTATCGGCATAAGTTATTTTTTTGAGCTAAAAACTGAAAGAGGAGATTCTAATGCATTTAGATAAAATTAATGCAGTTGGGGGAACATTTTTGCTTATTTTTGGTGTTCTATTATACCTATCACCTAATAACTTAAACGCCAATAGCATCATTTTTCAGTCAACAGTAGTAATAGGGGTTAGTTATATAGTTTCTGTACTTATCCACTTATTTCTTACAAGACATATGGGTAAGAATATTGAGCTAATTACTGTATATGCTTGGTATTCTAGTCTTATAGGTCTATCAATCGTTATCTTTGAAATATCAAGTCTATTGTAAAATGATCATTTTTAATCAAAATCATCCCATGAAATAGATTCAAATGCCTTTTTATCTACTAAAAGTTTTCTACCTAATAGTTTGCTGTACTCTCTTGCATCAATTCCTTTATTAGGCCTTAGTGTTGTTAGGTTTTCGTTGGTAACTATCTCACCGGCGAGACAGTCTCTATTTAAATAACAACTTCTTCTGAACTCGGTAATCCTTTCTTTTGACTCAATTTCAGCAACTGGACGCTTATTATTTGATCCCATCAGAGAAAGAGTCTTTGCAATATTTTCTCTTAAATTAATAAGCTCATTTCCAGTTATTGAAATATGATGGTCTCTAAACTCCCTAGATTTATCATCTGTAAAGTGAATTTCTAAAATTTTGGCACCAAGCGACACCGCAATATTCGCTGCATAGCTTCCAATAGTATGATCAGAATAACCTATGATATGTTTTGGAAATCTTTTTGAAAGAGTAGAAATTACATTTAAATTAGCGTAGCTGTCATTTGGTTCACCATACATTGCAACACACTGTAATATCCCCAGCTTTTTAGAGTCTATATATTCTGGATTTTCTTTCTCAATAAAACGAACTGTCTCATCAATTTCTTCAATCGTTGCCATAGCTGAAGAAATAATAAGAGGTTTATTTGTTTCAACTATTTTTTTTATTAGAGGGTAATTTGTTAGATCACCAGAGCCAATTTTGTGGATGCTAACTAAATCATTAATGATAGAAAGTGATTCTGAATCCCAGATCGACGACATAAAAATTACATCATTTTCCAAAGCTAATTCTGATAAAGTAAAGTAATCTTCTATTCTTAGTGAGAATTTAGCAAAGTGTTTATGACGCTCTGGATCTTCAATTTTACTAACTATATGATCAGGGAAATAAGTTTGGAACTTTACAGCATCTGCACCTGCTTCAGCTGCATCAATAAGAAGCTTCTTTGCATAATCTAGGCTTCCTTCATGGTTTCCACCTATTTCTGCAATAATGAATGGCTTTTTAAAATCTAGATCCTTTCTCATACTACCCAGCATTCTTTCTTTTATATTTTAGCTGATGAAAATGGGATATGTATACCCAGATAACAACGAAAGAATATGGATAAAAGAAGATTGAAGTATGCTTATTTATCAAATGATGGGTCTGGTTCTCCCTTGAAGCAATTTATGATGTATGGAAATGAATCAGTTACATAATAGCCATATTGACCTTTGAAAGTCATCCCATTGCATTCATCTAGATCTCCTGCATCAGTCCATTCCCAATCTTCTTCATAGATCCCCGTAAATGAACCACCCGGGTTAGTATTGCTTTGAACGCCTCGACTACCTAATTTTCTAGTATATCCAGACAGTACCTTACGGTAACTGCCTGTCTGATCATCCAAAATATATGAACCATAAATTGGGAATCCATCAGCGGCAAAACCAATCATAGGCGAGCCATCTCCAGAAGGCGTATTATCAAACATAGCATTTGGATTGCCATGATAGTGATAACTCCCATCAGGCTGAACATGTGCATTATGAATGTCTACTCTGAACATAGATTTATACTCAAGTGGAACTAAATTCCATTGTGCTGTCCCACCACATCCTGCTGCTATATTTCCATCCGAATTGGCGTTTTGGCTTGAAGGGGAATAACATCCAGCACTTTTTAAATCAACAACTACTCCATTTAGTAACACTGCGTCCCATACTCCACGAACAATTTCTGTATTCTGAGAGGCGAGCTCTGGAAACCTTTTTACTTTGAAGGCTCTCTCTCTTTCAATTACATCAGATGCAAAATTAGCTGATGAGTCATTAAAATCATGATTTGGTATATTGTCACTTGATAGATTGCAATAAGTATCAAAGGCATCAACATCTACATAACCCTCAAAATCAATAGCCCTGGTTAAATCTCTAACATTAGAGCCATATTTTTCTTCATAACTTGCACAATCAGAACTTCTGTTGGAAAAAATCTCATTTGTGATATTAACTCTATTTACTAAACCGATGACTTGAATAGATGCGCTGCCAGAGCTTGCATTGCTGCCAGAGCAGCTTAGGTTAAAAGTATTATTGCCTTCATTGTTAATACTAACTTCTTGACTCCCAGATATTGATTTATTTCCAGACCAGTCCCCTGATGCTGAGCAAGATTGTGCATTTGTTGATGACCAAGTCAATGTCACATCAGAACCAATGGCGACCTCTGTACTGCTTGTAGATAGGGACACAGTAATGACTGACAATTGATTAGAATCAACATTGCCACCTCCACCGCAACCATAAAGAGTGCATAATAAAATAATTGATGCAGCAATTTTGATATTCATGATATTTATGACGTAAAGATTCTAAGAAGATTTATTTTAATTATGAAAGAAAGTACTAAGGATTTAAATAAGTGATTGAGTATCTAAATTTATGGGAACCTAGAAATTCTAAAATACAATAGAATGGTGGGCCCGGGAGGACTCGAACCTCCGACCAATGGATTATGAGTCCACTGCTCTAACCAACTGAGCTACAGGCCCTTTGGGAGTGATTATTCTATCACCATTATCAATGTTATACTCCAATCAAGTTTACTAAAATATATTTCATTTATGATAATCAATAGAGCATTCACAAGAATAGAAGAGGGCGAAATTCATTACCGTTATTCGGGATCAGATTCTGATGAAGTAGTTTACATGATTCACTCATCACCAGCTTCATCGGTCATACTCATACCTTTAATTGAGCAGATGTCCACATCATTTAAGGTATTCGCGCCAGACACTTTAGGATTCGGCGATTCTGTTGCGCCAAGAGAAGAATGGCCATCAGCTGGTGACTACGCTGATAGTGTAATCAGAGTAATGGATTCATTGGATATTGAGTCATGCCATTTCTTTGGCAGTCATACTGGAGCACACATTGCTTCTGAGGTAGCAATCAAGTATCCAGATCGAGTGAAAAAATTGGTTTTGGATGGAATAGCCATGTTCAGTGAAGATGAGCGAAAAGAATACCTTGAGCACTATGCGCCTGAGATTAAGCCTGATGAATTTGGGCAGCATCTGGTCTGGGCTTGGAATTTTGTCAGAGATCAATTTATTTATTTTCCATACTTTAAGAAGACGTCAGAGCATCAAAGAGCAGAAGTCTCAATGGCGCCACCAGAATTCATAAATAAGTTGGTATTGGAAGTACTCAAAGGACTCACCACATATCATAAAGGTTACCATGCGGCGTTTACACATAAGGATACGGAAAGGTTGCCACTGATTACTGTCGATACATTTTGCGGTGCTTCCGAAGATGACCCTTTGAAAACTGGAATAGATAAGGCAGCTGCTTTAATTCCAAATGCTTCAAAAGGTCTTTTTCCAAGCGAGAGCACAGAAGAAGGTTTAAACAAGAAAGTGAGTATGATCAAAGACTTTCTTAATACTTAATATTTACTAAACCTTGCCTCGATTATTACTTGATTATCAATGTTGCTGTGGGTGGAAAGTATGATGATCACAAGATTGATCGAAATGCTTTTTGCCTAAACAGTAAGTGCTCAAATAAAGACAACCCGGATGATTACCGGTTTTTAATCGACTGGATAGAGTACGCTCGCTTACAGCCCTAGCTTTCGTTCATGAAGCTTTTCAGTTTCTCACTTCTTGATGGATGCCTCAATTTTCTCAGTGCTTTGGCTTCAATCTGTCTGATACGTTCACGAGTCACATCGAATTGTTTACCGACCTCTTCAAGGGTATGGTCTGTATTCATATTGATACCAAAACGCATCCTTAAAACTTTGGCTTCCCTTGGTGTCAAGCTTTCAAGAATATTGATCGTGTTTTCTTTAAGACCAGTTTTTGTTGCTGCACCATCTGGTTGATCTATGGTGGCATCCTCAATGAAATCTCCAAGTATTGAATCCTCATCATCTCCGATTGGTGTTTCCATTGAGATGGGTTCTCTTGAAATCTTCAGTACTTTTCTGATCCTTGAAACAGGCATTTCCATGACTTCTGACAATTCTTCAACACTTGGTTCTCTTCCTTTTTCTTGAATCATCTGTCTTTGAATCCGATTGAGCTTATTAATGGTCTCAATCATGTGTACTGGAATTCTTATGGTTCTCGCTTGGTCTGCAATAGATCGGGTGATTGCTTGTCTGATCCACCAAGTTGCATAAGTTGAGAACTTATATCCTCGTCGATATTCGAACTTATCGACTGCCTTCATGAGACCAATGTTTCCCTCTTGTATGAGATCCAAGAATTGCAGGCCTCTGTTTGTATATTTTTTAGCAATTGATATCACGAGCCTTAGATTGGCCTCAACCATCTCTTTTTTGGCACGATCGGCTCTAATCCGACCCATATTCAATTCACGGTTAACCTCTTTAATCCCTTGAATTGTTAAAAAGGAGGATTGTTCTAATTTAGCCAGTCTTTTTTGATTCGCAACAATTTTGGTCTTGTTCTTATTCAGAATGGATGAATACTTTCTTTTCGCACGAATGTACTTGTCAATCCAAGTCAATTTGGTTTCATTGCCGATGAATGTCTTTCTGAATTCATCCATTGGAAGACCCGCTTTGTTTACTACCAATTCCCTGATATCCTTCTCAAATCGCTTCACTTCATTCATATAAGTGATGATGATTTGTTGCAGGAGATCAAACAGTTTGGGGGAGATTTTCACGCCCATTACCGTCTCTTTGATCAATGCTTTTTGCTTCTCAGCTTTATCAAGATCTTTTGCTTCTATCAGTGTGATGAGTCGATTGGTTTGCCTGCTGAGTTTCTTGATCTCTTTTTCAATGGCAGCGACATCAACTTCTACTGGCTCAGCATTATTATCAGAATTAATTTCAATGATTTCATCATTCTCAAATGCATAATCTGAAAAGATATCCAAAATTTTGGTTAAATCCTTGTCTTCTTCTTGGGCAATTGTTTCTTTGATTGTTTGGTATCTCTCCTGAATAAAGATCAATACAGGCAAGAAAGAAGAGAGCGTTTCTTGAATTTTGTTGTTTCCATCTTCTATTTTTTTAGCAATGACAATTTCACCTTCACGATCGAGCAGTTCAATCGTTCCCATCTCACGCATGTACATTCTGACTGGATCTGTGGTTTTGCCAATCTCATTTTCAATTGGATTTATGGTCTCTTGATCACTTGTATTGCCATCATCATCTGAGGCTTTATTGGCATGCTCTTGGACTGAGATTCCCATGTCACTGATCATCTCAACGATTTCTTCCAATCGATCGGCTTCTATGACACCTTCAGGAAGGTTTTCGTTCAATTCAGCATATGTGATGAAACCTTCATTCTTGCCTTTCTTAAGTAGCAATTGAAATGGCGATTCTTCCTCATCAGAAGAATCAATCGATTCATCTTCATCTTCAGAAAAAACAGACTCTAACTCTTCGAGATCAAGGCCTTCTTCATCTTCTATGTTATTTTTTTTCAATTCTTCTTCTTTGGTATTTTCTTCAGTCATAATTTTTATCGCCGCTTATAAAAATTGGTTGGGTATTATAGCCCTATTTATGATAATATTTCTCGATTTTTTGGATTACTTGTCAGTTCCTTAAGTCTTTTTTCATCTGTCTCATTCAAAGACTTACTCTTTGCTTTTTCAAGCAAGGTATTGAGCTCTTTTTTCAGATTCGCTTTTTTTAAGCTCAGAGCAATGTCATCAAATTCTTTTTCCAATTCTGAGGGATTGACCAAAATTTCTTCTATGGCTAGCTCTGCCAGAAATTTTCTCAATTTTTCATTCTCAAAATGTTGAATGATTGTTGCCACTTTTATGAATTGATTATCATGTACTAAATCTATGATTTCATTGAGAATATCTATACCTTTTAGATCTATGAACTTTAGGTCATCGTTTGGCGAGAGTTTGATTCCTAGACTTGGGTCATGTAACAAAATTTTAATGGCTTGATGTACGAGTGTGGGCCTTTTAGTCTTAGCACTCTTTTTTCTTTCTCTTGGTTTTTCTGCTTGAGCCGATCCAGTTGAAAAGTTACTTGTAGGCACTCCATAATGCTTGGCAATCTTTTCTACAACGAGGCCTTTATAGATTCCCTCCCTGATTTGACGAACCAGATGTATTGCTTTTTCAGCAGCATTTGCTTTACCAGTCAATGAGTCAATCTCAAAACTGCTATCACAAACCTCAATAATCATATCATCCAACGTGATGGATGCTTTCAGCATTCCTCTAAATCCATCAGCACCTTTTTCTCTGACAGCGGTGTCAGGATCACTTCCTTTGTCCAGCATGAGAAATTTCACACTTTTGTTTTGTCTGATTAATGGCAAACAGATCTCAAGCGCTCTGATTGCTGCTTTTCTTCCAGCATTATCGGCATCAAAACAAAATGTCAATTCATTGGCTTTTTGGAAAATGAGTTTAATGTGGCTTTCGGTTGTCGCAGTTCCCAGTGTTGCCAATGCATTCCCAATTCCATATTGCGAGAGTCCAATGACATCTGTGTACCCTTCCACAAGGATGACTTCTTTTGTGGTAGAGATTTGCTGCTTTCCTTCGAAGAGGCCATAAAGCAGGTAACCTTTCTTAAACAGTGCTGTCTCAGGTGAGTTTAAGTATTTGGGATCATCATCTTCATCGATGATCCTTCCTCCAAAACCAACGACATCGCCTCGATTGTCTCTGATTGGAAACATGACCCTGTTTCTAAATCGATCATAGTAACCACCTTTGTCTTTTTTGATAATCAGACCAGCTTCTACCATTAGATCAATGTGTTTTTCCGTTGACCCATATTTTTTTGTGAGGTCATCCCAAGAATTCTTTGAATAACCGATACAAAAATCTTTAGCAGTTTTACCATCAATCCCCCTATCTTTGAGATATTCAATTGCATTTTTTGAAGACTTCAGGTTTGACTGAAAATAATCTGAGACTTCATTAAGTAATGATTTTAGATTTGTTTGTTTTTTTGTGATTTTAATATCTTCACTGGACTTAGGGACTTCCATGCCCAGCATTTTTGCAAGTTCTTCGATAGCTTCGACAAAAGTGAGTTTCTCATAGTCCATCAAGAAGCCAAGGCTGGTTCCATGTGCGCCACATCCAAAGCAATGATAGAATCCTTTTTCTGGGCTGATTGTGAAGGAAGGTGTTTTTTCGTTATGAAAAGGGCAGCACGCTTTATATTCCTTACCGGCCTTTTTTATCTCAATGCGTTTCCCAATGATCTCAGTAATATCTGATCGATCGGTCAAATCATCTATGAATGTTTGTGGAATTCTTTCTACCATCGCATGAAAATAATAATTACCAGTGAGAAAAGTCTAACTAGTAAGTCTAAGTAGATTTGAAAAAAAAGTAAAAGGTCTATCTAATTGCTTTACTTTGAAATGATTTCACGGACCATCTGACTTGCCAGTTTCATATCAATTTTGGATCCAGCTTGATCTTTAAGTGCCGACATAACATTGCCCATTTCTTTCATGGTGATCTCGCCCATCTCACTTATGATTTTTTTAATCATCTCTTTCACTTCTTCCTCGCCCATTTTTTCAGGGAGATATGCCTTTAGGATTTCAGCTTCTTGACTCTCTTTTTCAAAAAGCTCGTTCCTGCCAGCTGCTTCGTATTGTTCTGCCGCTTCAAGCCTCTGCTGCATTTGCTTTTCAATGATGGAAATGATTTCGTCATCTGATAGGTCTGATCTTGTGTCGATTTCTTTTTGCTTTATTGCAGCAACCAACAATCTTAATGTAGACAGCTTCAGACGATCGCCAGCCTTCATGGCATCTTTGACGTGGTTTTGAATTTGGGTGATGAGTGTCAAAGTTTCTCAGTAGAGTCTTCTGGAACGATTATGCTCTCTGGTAACTCTCTTTCTTTCTCTTTTGACAGCCGCAGCTTTCTTTCGCTTCTTTTCTTGAGTTGGTTTCTCATAGAACTCTCTCTTGCGATACTCATTTACAATACCAGCTTTCTCGCAAGCCCTTTTAAAGCGTCTCAGCGCGTAATCGAAATATTCGTTATCTTTAACTTTTACTAATGGCAAAACTAATACCTTTCAGTTGAATTAAATAAATATATAC
>DMGO01000117.1:0-4985 GCA_003449795.1 Gammaproteobacteria bacterium
GTTGCCAACTTCAGTCCTTATAACCAATGTGTAGTGCGACGATTCCACCTGTTAAATTCTGATATTCAGCACGATCAAAACCAGCGCTCAAGATCATCTGCTTTAACTCCTCTTGATCTGGGTGAACCCGTATGGACTCAGCCAGATACTGATAGCTTTCTCTGTCATTCGCGACCCATTCACCAAGCATAGGAAGAATATTGAATGAATAGAGGTCATAAATAGGGGAGAGCATTTCATTGGGTTTGGAAAACTCCAGAATTAACATTTTTCCACCAGGTTTCAGAACGCGAAACATTGACTTCAGCGCATTTTCTTTCACTGTTACATTCCTTAATCCAAAAGCGATTGTGACGCAATCAAAGTGATCATCATCGAACGGTAAGTTTTCCGCATCTGCCTGCATGACCTCTATATTTTTGAGCTTTCCTCTGTCCAAAAGCCTCGATCGGCCCTCGTCGAGCATGGATTGGTTGATATCTGTCATCACGACCAATCCCGATTCGCCCACTTGCTCTCTTAACAATGCCGCGATATCTCCAGTGCCACCTGCGACATCAAGTGCTTTCATGCCAATCTTCAATCCTGTTTTGGAAAGCATGAATCGTTTCCATAACCTATGCACTCCCATAGACATCATATCGTTCATGAGATCATAGTTGGTTGCAACTGAGTCGAAAACTTCTTTCACCTTTTCAGTTTTTACCTCTTCTGTAACCGTTTCAAATCCAAAAGATGTTGTTTTATTGCTCTCTTTTTTACTCATTTCTTTCCAGATCTTGGATGCGCCTTGTCATAGGTCTTCGAGAGATGTTCGAAATCTAGATGAGTATATACCTGAGTGGTGGAAATGTCTTTATGCCCAAGCAATTCTTGCACAGCCCTCAAGTCGCCACTTGCTTCTAGCATATGAGTTGCAAAGCTGTGCCTCAGAAGATGCGGGTAAACATCTTGCTGAATCCCATTTTTTCTTGCCCAGTGTTTGATTCGACTTTGAATAGATCGTCTGCTCAAACGATTTCCACGTGAGCCAACGAAAAGCGCTTCCTCTTCTGGGTTGGCTAATTTATTTCTGCATGACAGCCAGCTTCTCAAAGATTTAATCGCTTCATTGCCTATCGGCAACATTCTTGTTTTGTCTCCTTTTCCTATGACTGTCAGACTTTTATCCGATAAATTTAAATCAATTGGATTCAAGCGAACAATTTCAGAGAGTCTTAATCCCGATGAATATATAAGTTCCATTATTGCTTTGTCACGAAGGCTTAAGGGATCTGTTTCCTGAATATCCAGAAGTTGGCTAATCTGCTGTATGTCTAAAACCCCAGGAAGCTTCTTCGGTGCTTTCGGTGTCTTCACGCCTTCTGCTGGGTTATTTTTGATCATCCCTTCTCTCAATAGGTAATTCATAAAGCTTCTGATTGCTGAGAGACGCCTCTGAATGCTCTTTGCACCCAGTCCTTCAATAAAAATTTGTGACGCATATGTTCTGATGTGGTGAGGCTTTAACTCTGTCCAACGAGATAACTTTTTATCTTGTAGGTGAACTGAAAAATGCTCCAAATCTCTTTGATAGCTTCTGATTGTATTTTGGGAATACCGTCGCTCGGTCTCTAGATACCTAAAGAATAAATTTGTGAGCGCTTGAGCTTCTTTTTTCATTTAACCAAAGAGGAATTACACATCTTTTTCTGAAATACTGTTCAACAAATCAAAAGCTTCATCCTTTTCTCCAAGCTGGGCAAGAATGAGGGCAAGTTCAGTTTGTTTTTGTGTGCCATCCTTAAGTTCTATAGAACGCTGAATGCATTGCTTTGCCTTGCTCCACAAACCCTCTTTTCGAGCGACACGACTTGCTGCAAGCCAAAGATTCGAATCTCTTGGTCGTTCTTTCAGCCAAGTCTCAAGTTGAGAGGATAGACCTTCTGTATTTGATAAATGGAGTTTAGAGTAAAGGGAAATATGATTTTCATCCCAATAGGTAGGAATTGATTTCTTGAGCTCAGTTTCTGCTTTTATATGGTCTTCATTTGCCATCCATAATTCACATTTTGCACTGATAAAGTCTGGCTGTTTATCCAATGACCTTGGAAGGCCACTGAAGAGATCTTCCACTGATTTTTCTCCTTTCAGCTTTCTTGATATCTTGAGAATGCCCTTTGATAGGATCTTTTCATCTACTGTTTTTGCATATTTTGGCAGTTGATCAACAATGGTCGGATCTCCGACAGCGCTTTTAATAGTGAATAAGAAGTTACTTGCTTCAGAATTTTTAGATGACTCTGCCATAAGTTGGTCTACAAACTTTTGGGCCATTGAATATTCTTCAAGTTCAATGAGCAGTTTGCATGCATGAGAATAAACAAAAGTTTTATCTTTGGGCTCTACAAGAATCAAACTATCAGCTTTCTCAGAGATGGTTTTGAAATCATCCTCAGTGGCGGCAAGATTCATTCGGTCGATCACCGCATTGATATTTGTTTCATCTGCTGAAATTGAGGCATCCAGTTTCTTTGCTGCCTTCGCAACAAAGCCCTGACCGATCAGAGCCCGAGCATCATGATGTAATCTAATCGAGCGCTCTTTGCTTCTCAAGGCCATTTTTTCACGAATCATTTTCGGCGATCTCCACACGACTCCAAAAATACGAAAGATAAAATATGAAACAATTAAAACACCCACGAAAATGGGTACAGATGTTTCGATGGAATAATTGAGAAACTCAATCAGTACATACCCATTGTCGACGATCAGATATTGCCATCCAATGAATATCAAGATGAGAAGTAGAATAAAAATCAAGAAAGACTTCATTTCAACTTCATCTCCTCGACTATTTTGAGCACATTTTTGATCCCATTTTCTTTTGGATGCATGCGGTGTGTTTTTAAATCATCTAAGCTCTCAGAGAGCAATGAGTTCTCATTTTTTTTACTTTGATAATAGCGATCGATTTTGTCTTCAAGTGCAAGCACGGCACTCAAGTATCTTGACTCATCACCAGATTGCAAAGCAAATCTTATAAGATCGATATTCAGCATAATAAGAGATTGAATGACCCTCTGTTCTTCATTTGAGAGTTTTGTGATGTCGAGATTCGATTTTGACTTTACAAGTATGATGTTAGACCAGTTGACTCTAAAATCTTCTAATTTACTTTCAGCCCAATCTCTAAATCCATTAATCGTGAATGACGGTGTTGCTTCTGTTACTGATAAAGCTGAAGATTCTGTTTCTTGAGTCAAAGAATCTTCTATTTGGTCAATGAGCATTCTCATATCATCGTTGTTATTCTCACTGATGAAGAGATCAATTGACTCAATCAATATATCCATCTGAGTCAAGAGCGCTTCGCTTTGTTTAGATAAACCGGCTGCAGTAGATCTTGCCTGTTTAATTAAATCATTTGCACGTTGATTGTTGCGTCCAAGAAATAACTCTGAATCAGCCAAATTTAAGAAGTACTCAATTTGTAGTATCAGCCAATAATCTCTGTCCTGCCTATCGATGTCCTCAATTGAGCCAATTTTTGACTGAATCTCGCTGATCAATTTTTTTTGCTCTAAAAGCTCACTTTGGGTTTGCTCTGTGATGTTTTCTAGGGCTGATATTTCAAGTTGGTAATTGCTTTGAAGCATTGAGCTTTCATTCAAAAGCGATGAAATTCTTTTATTTGTTTGATAATAGTTCCATCCAGATATTGATGCGAGTAAGATTATTACCGCCAAGAAAATCATGGTGGTGATTGATAGCCTTTTTTTCTTTTCTGCCTTATCCATATGAAGTTGTTTTGAATAGTACTCTTTATTGATGATAACCAAGTTTTCTCAGTGAATCGATGACTTGTTACATATGACCACTATACAGATCAACGCATTGGTTCTGATTTAAATTTTATGAAGAAGGGTAATGGAATTGTATGTTTTGTTTTAGATCAGATGAGAGGCTTTTAGCTACAGGACAATTGATTGCTGCTTTTTCGAGCAGCTTTCTCTCATCATTTAAAAAACTCACAGGAAAGTAGAAATCAATTTTAATTTCAGTGATTCTTCTTGGTTCAGTGCCCATGAGCTTATCAATTTTGGCCTCGGTCCCTTCAAGATCCAAACCTTTTCTATTAGAGACAATGCCCATGATGGTTAACATGCAATTAGCGAGGGAGGTTGCAACGATATCTGTTGGAGAAAATGCTTCACCTTTGCCCTCATTGTCAACAGGTGCATCGGTGATGTATGTTTCACCAGATTGAGTATGAACACTCTGTGTTCTGAGATCTCCGGAGTATATGGAGGTGGATGTTGGCATCATTAAGCGATGACTTTAAATGATCCTTTCATGATGGCATAGTGACCAGGAAAAGAGCAAAAGAAAGTATAGGCATTTCCAGCCGAAAGATTCTCAATTGAAAAAGTAACGGAGGTCTCTTCACCGCCCCCAATGATGGCAGTTGCAGCAAGTACACGATCATCCCCTACCGGAACATAGTTGTTGGCTAAGCCAGCTCCAGCTGCTGCTGTAGCAACTGGCATAAAGTCTGCATCAGTAGAAAGCACCCAATTATGCCCCATGACTTCTGCAACCATCACTCCTGTGTGTTTTAAGGTCACAGTTACATTGGCACAAGCAGCACTCACTTTCATTTCCTTGAGATTGAATTGCAACATGTCATTGCCTTCAATGACTTGATCGCAAGAGTTCTCTGCATTCCACTCATCAGCCACAGAAGCATCAGCTACTTCAGAAGCATTTGCTACGGTGACTTTATCTTCTAGTACAAATGCGGGTTTGATCCTGTCCTCTACGTTCTTTTCTGGATGGTACTTACTGGTCGTTTTTGAAACTTGACCTTTGATCATGTTTCCTCCAACTTCACCCATTCCCTCAAAAACAAGAATAGCAACGGCGCTGCCAACAATGAAAATTATGAATCTTTTGACTGAAAATCCTAAACCTGAATCGCTCACACAAACTCCTTGTTACCGTCT
>DMGO01000098.1:0-7807 GCA_003449795.1 Gammaproteobacteria bacterium
CTCAAAAGAAAGGCATAAAGTATATTATTGGATCAACCGTTACCATTCTAGACCAAAAAGAGCGAATCAAAAGTAAGCTATCTCTTCTCTGTGAGAATGAGACTGGTTACAAGAATTTATGTGCTCTGATTACACAGTCATACACAGAGAAATTAGATAAAAACGAGCCACTCATTGATAAAAAATGGCTGGAGAGTCGCACAGAAGGATTGATCGCAATCTCCTCTTCTAACAATGGCTATCTTCAGCAGTCTAAATCCATGGATGAATCAATGGCACTTCAATGGATCAATAGTCTTCAAGAACTATTTCCAGACCGTTTATTTGTATCGATCTCTAGAATGGGAATTCCAAATGAGGAAAAGGTGAATCAGTTAACCATAGAGTTATCTACAAATTTCAAAATCCCAATCGTTGCTGTAAATAATCCAATTTTTATAGAAAAAGATGATTTTCTTTCACTTGATGCAAGGGTTTGCATTGATCAGGGAACAATGATGGATGATGAAAGAAGAGCGAAAGACTATACACCCGAACAATATTTTAAAAGCTCTGATGAAATGGCAGATTTATTTGAAGATATTCCTGAGGCATTATCGAATACGATTGCTATAGCAGAAATGTGTAATTTCGGATTTGAAAACACTGAGCATGTCTTACCAGACTTTGAAACACCTAAAGATTTATCCATTGACGAGTATTTGGAGCAACAGGCAAATATTGGTCTAAAAAAAATATTTTCCAGTGGTGAAGATAATCTCAGCACCTATCAAAAACGCTTAGATGATGAAATTAAAATCATCAAAAGAACCGGCTTTGCTGGTTATTTTCTTATTGTTGCAGATTTTGTTCAATGGTCTAGGGAGCAAAATATCCCTGTCGGTCCCGGTAGAGGATCTGGGCCTGGATCCCTAGTAGCATATGCTCTTGGTATTACGGATATAGATCCCATTGAACACGATCTCATTTTCGAGCGATTCCTGAATCCAGAGAGAATATCAATGCCTGATTTTGATATTGATTTTTGTGTCAATGGCAGAGATCGAGTCATTGATTATGTGAATGAAAAATATGGCGATGACAAAGTCTCACAAATCATCACTTACGGCACACTTTCTGCAAGGGCAGTGGTTAGAGATGTTGGAAGAATCCTTAGCTACCCATATGGCATGGTTGATCGCATTGCTAAAATGATCCCATTTGAGATCGGAATTACTCTCAGCGATGCATTAAAGAAATCAAATGAGCTGGCTGAAAAATATGAAGAAGACAATGACATTCAATCCATCATTGACCTATCACTCAAGCTGGAAGGTTTAGTCAGGAATGCAGGCACACATGCTGGTGGTGTAGTTATTGCCCCATCGAATCTGTCTGATTTTATGCCATTGTTCAAAGTCGATGATGAAGAGGGCACAGTTACCCAATTTGATAAAGACGATGCAGAGTCAATTGGCCTCATAAAATTCGATTTCTTAGGCTTAAAAACGCTGACTGTCATACAGAATACTGTTGAGTTGATAAATTTTAGCGCTGATTCGCCAATCGATATCAAGAAGATTTCACTAGAAGACAAGAAAACATTTAGCTTGCTCTCTTCAGCAAGAACAATTGGTATCTTCCAATTGGAATCTCCAGGAATGAGAGATCTCATAGAGAGAATGCAACCCTCTAAATTTGAAGACATCATTGCTCTGGTAGCTTTATTTAGACCAGGTCCTTTGCAATCAGGCATGGTTGATGATTTTATAGAAAGAAAAAAAGGTGGAGAGACGAAGATCATTGATTATCTCCATCCATCTCTTGAACCAATCCTTCGACCGACTTATGGAGTGATTGTATATCAAGAGCAAGTCATGCAAATCGCTCAGAAATTGTCGAACTACACACAGGGCAGTGCTGACATACTCAGAAAAGCCATGGGTAAGAAAATTCCAGAAGAAATGGCGAAGCAAAAAGATGTCTTTATTCAAGGTGCAATTGAAAACAATATACCCGAAGCATCAGCCAGAAGAATATTTGAATTGATTGAAAAATTTGCTGGATATGGATTTAATAAATCTCATTCTGTTTCCTACGCGATGATTGCTTATCAGACCGCCTATTTAAAAGCACATTATCCGACTCAATTCTTTGCAGCTTCTCTCACCTACGATATGGAAAATACGGATAAATTGATTCGAATTAAGGAAGATTGCGAATCATTTGAAATCGAAGTAAAGCCTCCATGTGTTAATCACTCAGCCTATGAATTCAGTGTATGGAAGAAAGATGAAATCAGATATGCATTAGGTGCGATCAAAGGTATTGGGCGATCCATCTCTGAAGCTATATATGAAGAAAGAAAGCAAAATGGTGAGTTCAAAAGTATTTTTGATTTTTGCTCCAGATTGTCATCCGAGAAGCCTTCAAAAAGAACTCTTGAGGCACTTGTAAAATCTGGAGCAATGGACACATTTGGAGAGAATCGATCAACACTGCTTAACTCAATTCAGATTGCACTGAGTTATTCAAATAAATTAAATCTTGAGCAATCAGCTGGCCAAACAAATCTATTTTATTCTGATAGTGATGAAGATCAGAACCTGCCAGAGTTAAGTCGATCAAAAGAACTACAAGTTGATGAAAAATTAGGATTTGAATATTCCACTTTGGGTTTTTATTTTAGCGGTCATCCATTTGATGCCTACCGAAATGACTGCAAGCATTTTACTCGATACAACATCTCCTCTTTAAAGAGGATGCTCGATTCAAAGAAAAGAGAGGGGTATGGAAATAACAACTCTTTGATTGATTTAGCTGGATTAATTTCAGATGTCAAAAGAAGAGGAAATAATCTTGCATTCAAGATTGATGATGGCACTGCAATGATTGAGGGAATCGTTTTTGGCGAAAAGATGGAGAGCCTTAAAGGCAGCATCATGAATAATCAACTGCTTTTTCTAAGGGGAAAACTGAGGTTCGACAGTTATGCTGATATGTGGCAACTGGTGATTGAAGAAGTTTCTTCACTTGAAGAATTGATCAGCAATAAGGCAAATAAATTAGTCATTCGATGTGACCCAAATTTTAACCCCAAGAAGCTTCAAAAGATCCTGAAATCCCATACTCCCGGCAGCTGTTCAGTTCAACTCAATTATCTCAGTGATGTAAACCAAACGAAAATGAGACTCGGCGATGAATGGAAGGTCAATCCAACGAAGCAATTGAGAGAGACTTTAGCAGAAGAACTAGGTATTGATAATTTTCAGTTTATTTCAAGCTGAGAAGATATAAGCTATTTATAGTTGTTATACAATTCGTGTGAAGATGTGATGTAATTTTATGGATTTCTTAGATTTTGAAAAACCAATTGTAGAGCTAGAAAGAAAAATTGAAGAGCTCAAATTGACCAATACGGATGCAGACACCGCAATAGAGCTAGATGAGGAAATAGAGAGGCTTCAGAAAAAGTGTGAGTCTCTGACAAAAAAAATCTTTGGCAGTCTCAGTGAATGGCAAATTGCTCAACTCGCAAGACATCCGCTTAGACCTAAATCTATTCAAGTGATTGATGCCATCAGCGAAGACTTTCAAGAGCTTCACGGCGATAGAATGTATGCAGATGATTCGGCAATTATTTCAGGGCTTGCCAAAATCAATAACCAATCAGTTATGTTTATTGCACAAGAAAAGGGCAGTAACACCAACGAGAAAATGAAAAGAAATTTCGGTATGCCTAGACCTGAAGGTTATCGAAAGGCACAAAGAATGATGAAGCTCGCAGAAAAATTCAAAATTCCCATTGTCACCATCATCGATACACCCGGAGCATTTCCTGGAATTGGGGCTGAAGAAAGAGGCCAAAGCGAAGCAATTGCAAGAAACCTTTTCACTCTTGCATCTTTAAAAACCCCTATTATTAATCTTGTACTTGGGGAGGGAGGATCAGGTGGCGCATTGGCGATTGGCATGGGTGATAGACTCATCATGCTTGAATACTCAACTTATTCTGTGATCTCGCCAGAAGCATGCTCATCCATCTTATGGAGGACGCCCGATGAGACGGAAACTGCTGCTGAAGCAATGGGGATTTCATCTTCTCGATTGAATAAATTGGGACTGGTAGATGAGATCATTGATGAACCGCTTGGAGGATTTCATAGGAATCCAGAGAAAACTTTCACATCAATCAAAGAAAGTATTTCTAATGTACTTCAAACCATTAAATCAGAAGATCCAGAGACCTTACTTGATCAAAGAAGAGCAAGATATAAGGCAATTGGCGAATTCAATGAAAACTGATCATGGCCGATTTCCAAGATTTTGAGGATAGCTTCCTAGGTCAGTTCTCTTCCATAGATACTGAAAAGGTCTGCCTCGCACTCAGTGGCGGTCTTGATTCGATGGTTTTATTGCATCTAATGCATACACATCTCAATGGTAAATATAAGATTCGTGCGATTCATGTCAATCATAATCTCAATGAGAACTCAAATGATTGGAGCGCTTTCTGTAAAAAACAATGCGGTCAACTTGGTATAGATCTCACAATTGAGTCCATTCATCCTGAGAACAATGGATCTGGATTAGAGGCAAGTGCCAGGGATGAGAGATACCGTGTCATCAAAGAGAATCTTACCCAAAATGAGTTGTTGCTTACTGCACATCATAAGGACGATCAACTTGAAACCATTCTTTTCAGAATTTTTCGAGGAACAGGAATCAATGGACTGAGAGGGATAGTTCATTATAAAGATGATAAGAGCCATATTATTTTAAGACCTCTCTTACATTACTCTCGTGCTGATCTCGAGGGATATGCTGCTGCAAACAAGATTAAATGGGTAGAGGATGATAGCAATGAAGATACTGCTTTTGATCGAAATTACATCAGAAATCTACTTGTTCCAAAAATCAAAGAAAGATGGAATCGCGCTGAAGAATCAGCCCATCGACTCTCAATTATTGCTGCAGAGAACTATGAATTGTTAAATGAGCTTGCATTAGAAGACCTTTCACAAGAATCAGATCTAGATTCAGTGAGTATCGACTGTTTTGATTCACACTCTATTCCTAGAATTAAGAATATGATCAGGTTTTTGATTGAAAAGAATGACATGGATATACCTTCAATGCATATTCTTGATTCTGGATTGATTGACCTGATTAAGGATGACGATAAAAGATCTGAAATAAAATGGGGTAATTGTGTGATCAGACGGTTTAACAAGAAACTCTACTTTCTTAATAAAACTGTAGCCATGCCATTTATGCAACCCGATAAAATTACTTGGTCAATTAATCAATCGATTGACCTTCATTATCCTATTGGCTCATTGGAGACTGATTTCATTAATGGGAGTGGCATTTCATTGGATAAATGTTCCGAGAACCTTCAAATAAAATTCCGCAAAGGTGGAGAAAAAATCTCGCTCGGTACAAAAAAGACATCAAAAACATTGAAAGACTTTTTCAATGAAAAAAAGATTCTTCCCTGGACAAGAGATAAGATTCCATTGATATATGACGATCAACATCTCATATGTATAGGGGATTTCTGGATCAATGAAGACTTCATAGCAAATAAAAAAGAGCGCTCTTTTGTTATTCAATGGAATACAAAGATGAGGATCTTATAAAAATCATCGTTGAGGGTAAAACCAGAATCTGTTAGTTTGAAATACCGGGACTGCGATAAACACATCAGTATTTCTCGATTAAAATCCCCAAGTTAAATTTTAGGTACAGGTACCCGGGCATGTCAGATTATATTTTTGTTACAGGTGGAGTTGTTTCAGCACTCGGTAAAGGTGTTACGTCTGCTTCATTAGGCGCAATTTTGGAAGCCAGAGGTCTGAAAGTCGGGATGATGAAGCTTGATCCATATCTGAATGTTGATCCAGGAACAATGAGTCCCTATCAGCATGGCGAGGTTTTTGTAACTGAAGATGGAACAGAGACTGATTTAGACTTAGGTCATTACGAAAGATATGTCTCTACTGTAACCGGTAAGCATAGTAATTATACTGCCGGTAAAATCTACGAAACTGTTATTGCTAAAGAAAGAAGAGGCGATTACCTGGGTGCAACTGTTCAAGTGATCCCTCATGTCACTGATGAAATTAGAAAAAGTATCGTTAAAGGATCACAAGGACATGATGTAACAATCGTGGAAATTGGTGGAACAGTCGGAGACATTGAATCGCTTCCATTCGTTGAAGCCATCAGGCAAATGGGTATCTATAAAGATGGTTATGAAGTTGCATATGTTCATTTAACATTGGTGCCCTATATTAAGGCGTCATCTGAAATCAAAACAAAGCCAACTCAACATTCAGTAAGAGAGCTTAGAGCAATTGGGATTCAACCTGATGCTTTGGTGTGTCGCTCCGAACTACCTCTTCCGAAAGAGCATTTTGATAAAATTGCTCTTTTTACAAATGTTGAAAAGAATGCGGTGATTTCTGCACATGACGCAGAGGATATTTATCAGATCCCATTGATTCTAAGGGACCAAGGTTTGGATGATATCATTGTTGAGAAATTGAAACTGGATGTACCAAAAGCTGATTTAATGCAATGGGAAAAAGTATTTACTGCATCAAAAAACAGCGATTCAAAAGTAAAAATAGCAATGGTTGGAAAGTATGTTGACTTCAAGGACTCATATATTTCTTTGAGTGAGGCTATAAGACATGCTGGCTTCACTAACAATATGAGTGTTGAGATCACTTATGTCGAGTCAGAAGATATTCAAGAGAATGGTACAGAGTGTCTCTCCGAAATGGATGCAATTTTAATACCAGGAGGATTTGGGGATCGAGGTATAGAGGGAATGATTCAGTCAATTGAATATGCAAGAAACAAAAATATTCCCTTTCTGGGTATCTGTCTTGGGATGCAAGCAGCTGTAATTGAGTATGCTCGTAATGTTCTAGGTCATAAGGATGCCAATAGCACGGAATTTAACCCAGAAACATCAGCGCCGGTTATTGCAATGATTAGAGAGTGGATGAATCAAGATGGTTCAACTGAAAATAGAGATGAAAATTCAGATCTTGGAGGATCAATGAGACTGGGTGCACAAGAATGCCTATTCCAGAAAGGTACAAGAGCGAAAGATATATATGATGCAGATTCAGTCATTGAAAGACATCGCCATCGTTATGAATTCAATAATACATATCGCGAAGAGCTTGAGAAGAATGGTTTGGTATTTTCAGGTTTTTCGAATGATGGATTGGCTGAAATGATTGAGATTCATGATCACCCGTGGTTCATAGGCTGTCAGTTTCACCCAGAATTCACTTCTTCACCTCTTAAAGGTCATCCATTATTTCATTCTTTTATAAAAGCTGCTGTAGAATACTCTAAAAAGAATTAAATTTATGGCAGTCAAAGTTTCTAACTTTAGTATCGATAATGGATCACCCTTAACGCTGATCTCTGGTCCTTGCGTGATCGAATCAAAAGACCTTATTCACGATGTTGCCGGAACAATAAAAGAGATCACAGAATCATTGGGGATTCATTATATTTTCAAATCTTCTTTTGATAAGGCAAATCGAACTTCAATTGATAGCTTTAGAGGTCCAGGAATGGAAGAGGGTTTGTCTATTCTTGAGAGCGTCAGAGATCAACTGGGCATACCTGTGATCACAGATGTTCATGAGGATACTCCATTGGATGAGGTTGCATCAGTGGTTGATGTACTTCAGACCCCTGCTTTTTTATGCAGACAGACCAATTTTATTATCAATGTCGCCTCACAACAAAAACCTGTGAATATTAAGAAAGGTCAATTTCTTTCTCCTTGGGATATGGA
>DMGO01000098.1:8208-15589 GCA_003449795.1 Gammaproteobacteria bacterium
TTTGGTTACAATAATCTTGTATCAGACATGCGCTCACTTATTATCCTAAAAGAAACATCATGCCCAGTGATTTATGATGCCACTCATTCACTCCAACTTCCTGGCGGCAAGGGTCAATCATCGGATGGACAAAGTGAATTCATCATTCCAGTCTCCAGAGCTGCAGTCGGTGTTGGCATTGCTGGGATTTTCATTGAAACTCACCCAGATCCAGAAAATGCTCTAAGTGACGGACCAAATTCACTTCCATTGGATAATCTCAAGCCTCTGCTAGAGCAATTATTGGCGATAGATAAAATCGTTAAGCAATAATCATCTCAATGGAGACTATTTATGAGTGAAATTATTTCGGTGAAATCCATTCAAGTCCTTGATTCAAGGGGTAATCCTACAGTTGAGGCTGAAGTCACTTTAAAAGATGGCACAAGTGGAAGAGCGTCTGTCCCATCGGGCGCCTCAACTGGAAGTAGAGAGGCAGTGGAATTAAGAGATGGCAATAATGAGATTTATTTAGGAAAAGGTGTTTTGGCAGCTGTTGAAAATATCAATTCAGAAATACAAGCAGCACTTATCAAGCAGGATATTTATGATCAAAGCAGTATTGATCAGATTATGATCGATCTTGACGGCACAGAAAATAAATCAAGACTAGGTGCCAACGCAATTCTAGCAGTATCACTGGCTTGCATTAAAGCTGCAGCAGCATCAAAAAAGACGGACCTGTTTCAATACTTATCAGATGGCCCCTACAGTTTCCCGGTTCCAATGATGAACATCATTAATGGTG
Source organism: Gammaproteobacteria bacterium (assembly GCA_003449795.1). Taxonomy (GTDB): domain Bacteria; phylum Pseudomonadota; class Gammaproteobacteria; order Steroidobacterales; family UBA11654; genus CACPJA01. The sequence goes on from DMGO01000098.1 coordinate 8,996, forward strand.
GAGAGCATGCAAATAATAATATTGATATTCAAGAGTTTATGATTCTTCCGGTTAACTTTGAGCGATTCTCTGATGCGCTCAGGGCTGGTGTTGAGATTTTTCATTCACTTAAAGATGTCCTTGATAAGAAAGGGATGAGTACTGCGGTGGGAGATGAAGGAGGGTTTGCTCCGAATCTGAAGAATAATGTGGTTGCAATAGAGACCATTGTTGAAGCAATCGAGTCGAGAGGATATGAGGCAGGTAATGATATTTTAATCGGGCTAGATGTTGCCAGCACAGAATTTTATCGCGATGGAAAATATCATCTATCCTCAGAAGGCAAGTCTTTTGATTCATCTCAATTCGTAGATTATCTAACCCAAATGGTTGAAGAGTACCCTATAATTACGATCGAGGATGGAATGGCAGAAGATGACTGGGATGGCTGGAAATTATTGAGCGATGCCATCGGGGAAAAAGTTCAGCTTGTTGGCGATGATCTATTTGTCACCAATCCATCAATCCTCAAACAAGGCATTGATCAAGGAGTTGCAAACTCAATTTTGATTAAACCAAATCAAATTGGAACTCTAACCGAGACATTAGAAGCTGTCTCTTTGGCAAAAAGAAATGGATATACATCTGTCATATCTCATCGTTCAGGTGAAACATCGGATTATACGATTGCAGACATATCAATGAATCCAAAAATCTCACAAATCAAAACAGGATCTTTATGTAGATCTGATCGAATAGAGAAATATAATCAGCTTTTGAGAATCGAATCTATTGTTGGTGATCAGGCAGTTTATCCTGGCAAGAAGGCTTTTAATCAGCTCAAATGATTCGTTTCTTTATTATCATACTCATCGCCTTTTTTTTGATGATTCAATTCGATATTTGGTTCAAGGATGATGGTTTCTCTCGTGTCAAAGAATTAGAGCAAATGATTGATAATCAGACTGAGGAGAATCAAAAACTAAAATTAAGAAATGAACAATTGGAACAAGAGATAGAAGAGCTAAAAACAGGAACAGAGTCCATTGAAGAAAAAGCAAGAACTGATTTTGGAATGATCAAAGAAGGGGAAGAGTTTTATTTAATTGTTGAATAATTTTTTTTTGGAGTTGATATGACTGAACTTACTTTAATAACAAAACATGATGGGATTGTTGATATTCAAATGAATCGTCCTCCTGTCAATGCTTTAAATCTTGAAATAGTAGAAGGCTTGCACCAGGCAATTGATCATCATACGAATAATGGAGCAAAAGCACTCATGCTGAGCGGAAGAGAGGGTATTTACTCTGCTGGATTGGATGTCAAAAAGTTATTAGAAATGAATGGAGATGAAATAACGATCTTTTTTAAATCGTTTTGGGGGCTGATGGCAAAGATTTCGAAGAGCCCCATTCCAATTGCTGCAGCAATCACTGGACATAGCCCAGCAGGCGGCGCTGTTTTGGCGAATTTTTGTGACTATAGAGTTGCAGCCAATGGGAGTTTCAAGATCGGTATGAATGAAGTCTTCGTTGGACTTGAGGTGCCCAGAGTCATATATAAAGGCTTTGCTAGACATGTTGGGGAAAAACATGCCACAAACCTCATGGTGCATGGGCAACTGATGGAATTTGATTTTGCACATGAGATCGGTTTTATTGATGAACTCGTAGAGCCTGATCAAGTAAAATCAAGAACGCTTGATTGGTTAAAAAACCTTACTCAACTGCCTCCATTGGCAATGAATAGGACACGATTGAATGCAAAATCAGAAATCAATAATTTGTTTGACGAGCAATTGAAAACTATGTCAGAAGGTTATGCAGAAGGCTGGTTTGATGATGAGGTACAGTCTCGAATGAAATACATCGCTGAGAATCTTTAATTATGAAGATACTACTCACAAATGACGATGGCTATTTTTCCAAAGGCATCGTGATGCTTGATGAAATGCTTAGTGAGGTTGGTGATGTAACAATCGTTGCACCTGAAAACAATCACAGTGGAGCCAGTAGCTCACTCACACTAAAGAATCCTTTGAGGATTAGAAAATACAAGGACAATGGTTTTTATGTGAATGGAACGCCAGCAGACTGCGTATTCATGGCGCTGACCAGAATTTTAAAGAGTCCACCCGATATTTTGATTAGTGGCATTAATCACGGTGCGAATCTTGGAGACGACGTTTTGTATTCAGGCACAGTTGGAGCAGCAATGGGCGGTCGATTTCATCCGTTCCTGTCTTTGGCGGTATCAATCACCAACTTAAAACCCGATCACTTCTCTACAGCGGTAGAAGTTGTGCGTGAAATTATTGAAGAAAAATTAGACAAGCTTCCCAATCCTTCATCGATACTCAATATTAATGTGCCAGATATACCCATTGAGCAAATAGAGGGATACTCACTGACACGTTTAGGCAGAAGAGAACTGCCTGAAAATGACAGAATCAATACGGATGCTTATGGAAATGAGATACATTGGGTTGGCCCTCCACCAGAGCCTATTTTCGGTGAAGAGGGAACTGATTTTGATGCCATTTCAAAGAATAGAGTTTCAATCACACCTCTGGAAACTGACTTTACTGATTTTAAATCGATGGATGAATTTCAGAATTGGTTATAGATGTTTCAAGAATTCACAAAAAAGATCATTAATTTTGTTTTGGATCAATCTGCACGTCCAGGCGCCATATATTTCCTACTTGGATGGAGCTTTGTTGAAGCCTGGTTCATCATTCCAATTCCACCAGATGCTTTATTGATTCCGATGTCCATCGCGAATCCAAGCAAAGCCTATTTCTATGCTTACATGACAACAATCAGTTCAGTGATAGGTGGATTATTGGGCTACCTCATTGGATATTTTGCAATTGACATTGCCATGACTTACATAGAGTCAATTGGTTTAATGGAGGCCTATGCTCAAGCAACAGATTGGTTTACAGTATGGGGCTCTGCTGTCATCCTGATTGCTGGATTTACAGTTATACCCTTTAAAATATTCACAATCATGGCTGGAAGCATGAAGATGAATGTAGTTCTATTCCTTTTGGCTTCAATTATGTCAAGGGGTGCACGTTTCTTTATTGTGGCTTATGCTTCGAAAAAGGGTGGTCAGATGGCGGTTGATAAGATCATGGATCACGCAGATAAGATAGGCTATTTTTTCATGGCGCTTCTTCTTGCAGGTCTCATGTGGTCTGTGCTTTAAGATGCTTACAAGAATCATAATATTTATCATTGTACTTTTGGCGGTATATTTCTTGATTTCTAGATTACCAAGAGACTGAATCAGTCAATTACAATTAAAGCAGTCGGATTTCGATATTCTGAAGTGAGAACATTGAATGTTCTGCAAGCACTTCTGCTATCCATAATTTCAATACCAATATTCATTTTCTGTAGTTGCGTAGTCACTGAAAGAGATGGAAAGACTTGATTCTTACCCGTACCAAAAAGGACAAGCTCACATTTGTTTTCAACGATGAATGAAAAATCATCAATGGTCATCTCATCAACATTGGGATGATCCCATGGCGATATGGCTGTATTGTCGTGAATGAGTAAACTCTGTTCATACCACTTTCCTTTGAACTTTATCTTAGTCTCAGTTCTCTCTTCAATTAATGCGTTAGTAGTCATATTCATATTTAAAATCGATTATCATAGTGTCTTCAAATTATTTTTTATCCATAAGAGAAATCTTCATGTTTGAACTCGACCTAGTTAATTTAGATGAGCTGAATTCAAAAACAGTCGATGGTCATAGATTCTACGATACACCAGATGGCTTGTCATATCCTTCGGTGACGACTGTTGTTGGGATTTTATCAAAAGATGATATACAGGCTTGGAGAATGAGAGTGGGAGAGAAAGTTGCAGATGAAATCACAAGAGCTGCAACCAAAAGAGGCAATGAAGTTCATAAATTAGCTGAACTTTATGTGAAGAATGAACTTAAGCAACAACAGAGCTTATTTGATGAAAAGAAATCAACACCACAGTTGATGTTTGAGAGGTTATCCGCGGTTCTTGATCGCAAGTTGGGAGTTATTAATGCAGTCGAAGCTCCGCTTTATAGTGATCAACTCAGAGTTGGTGGAAGGGTAGACCTCATTGCAGAATGGGATGGTGTTCCATCAATCATAGATTTTAAAACCAGCTCAAAACCAAAACGAGACAATTGGATTAAAGGTTATTATCTTCAATCATCAGCCTATGCGGCAATGTATGAGGAAAGAACGGGTATAGCTATTAATCAAATTGTGATTGCTATTGCAGTAGAAAACCTTGAGGTGCAGGTATTTATTAAAAAGCCATCAGATTATATTCAAGAGTTTATCGATTTAAGAAAATCATATGACATAATACATCCAAATGATTAATGCCATGGATGAGTCTCAATTAAAAATTCAACTGACTGAACTCAATGATCGATTCTCTTCGATCAGGGGGTATCTTTGACTTTGTAAAAAAGGAAGTCAGACTTCAAGAAATTCTTGAAGCCCTAAATGATCCCTCAGTTTGGGAAGATCTAGAAAAGTCTCAAGAACTCAACAAAGAGCGTTCACAGCTTGAGAAAACAATGAATCAAGTTAGCTCCATAGAGCAGAGGCTTCAAGATTCTGAGGTTTTATTGGAATTATCAATATCCGAAAAAGACGAAGAGATTCTCACGGAATTAACGAATGAGATTAATATCTGTGAAGATGAAATATCAAAACTTGAACAGCAGAGAATGTTCTCAGGCGAAATGGATTCATCCAGTGCTTTTCTAGATATTCAAGCAGGTTCTGGCGGAACGGAGGCGCAAGACTGGGCAAATATGCTACTCAGAATGTATTTGAGATACTGTGAATCAAATAACTTCAATGCGGAATTGATTGAAAGCTCTCCTGGAGAGGTTGCAGGCATCAAGAGTGCAACAATTCATATCACTGGTGAGTTTGCATTTGGCTGGTTAAAAACAGAGACAGGTGTTCATAGATTAGTCAGGAAATCACCTTTTGATTCTGGAAATAGGAGACATACCTCTTTTGCAGCAATCTTTGTTTCACCAGAAATTGACGATGATATAGAGATTGATGTTGATCCCAGTGACTTGCGAATAGACGTTTATAGAGCAAGTGGTGCTGGTGGTCAACATGTGAACACAACAGAATCTGCTGTAAGAATTACGCATGTTCCAACAGGTCTTGTCGTTCAGTGTCAAAATGATCGATCTCAGCATAAGAATAAAGCGACTGCAATGAAGCAAATAAGAGCTAAATTATATGAGCATGAATACAAGAAGAAATTGGATCAAGCACAAGCAGTAGAGGAAACCAAAGCGGATATTGGATGGGGTAGTCAGATTAGATCATATGTTCTTGATCAATCAAGGGTGAAAGATTTGCGAACGCAAATTGAATCCAGTAACCCAGAAGCTATACTGGATGGCAATATCAATCAATTCTTGGAAGCAAGTTTGAAACAGGGGGTCTAGTTCGATGTCAGAAAAAAATTCAAAAAGTGACAATCGATTAGTCGATGAGAGAAGAGAAAAACTAAATAGCCTCAGAGAAGGTGGTTTCAATTATCCATCAACGATAGAAATTAACTCATCTACTGTTTCAATCATTGATGAGTATGACTCATTGAAAAAAGAGGACCTTGAGGGCATTGATAAAGAATTTTCAATTGCAGGTCGAATGATGGCAAAAAGAGTAATGGGTAAGTCCAGTTTCTCTCGAATCAAAGATGGAAAAGGATCGATCCAAGTTTTTTTTAGTAATTCTGATCTGGGCAATGACTCTTATGAAAGCTTTAAAACAATGGATGTTGGAGACATCGTTTGGGTAAAAGGCTCGCTCTTTCGAACCAAAACAGATGAATTAACACTGAATGTGAGTGAACTTGTTCTACTCAGCAAGTCTCTAAGACCACTACCTGAAAAATACCATGGTTTAACCGATACCGAGATTCGCTACAGAAGAAGGTATCTAGATCTTATGATGTCAGAGGAGAGTGCCGAGGTATTTAAGATCAGGTCAAAAGTCATCACCCAAATAAGATCTTTTCTAAATGATCTAGATATGATGGAAGTTGAAACACCAATGATGCATCCGATACCAGGTGGAGCAGTTGCTAGACCATTCATCACTCATCACAATACACTTGATCAAGATTTCTATTTGAGAATTGCACCTGAACTCTATTTAAAGCGCCTTACAGTGGGTGGGTTTGATCGTGTTTATGAAATCAATCGCTCATTCAGAAACGAAGGAGTTTCTACACAGCACAATCCTGAATTCACCATGTTGGAACTATATGTTGCTCATGAAACCCCAGATTTTCTCATGAACATGATTGAGGATATGATGAGGACGATTTCTCAAGAATTATTTGGGTCTGACAAGATCGAATATCAAGGAGAAACGATCGATTTTACAGGCCATTTTCAGAGACTCACTATGGAGGAGTCAGTTTTGAAATATAATCCAAAATTAGACAAAGAAAAAGTCAGAGATGTTGGATACCTGAGATCATTTGCTGAAGGTATAGATATTTCAGTTGAAAATGATGCTGGCGCTGGAAAGATTCTATTTGAGATTTTTGAGAAGACAGTGGA
>DMGO01000091.1:0-788 GCA_003449795.1 Gammaproteobacteria bacterium
CTTGGCCAAGAATCTTTATTGGTAGCTTCTAAGTTGGCCAACAACTACTCCTTGTATTTGTATGCGCTCAGCCTCATATGCAATTGCTTCCATGGATTTATTTTCTGGAATGAGAAGTATCATACCTTTGGGCAGTCTTTTAAAACGCTTTAATGTTGCCTCGATTCCATCGATAAGAGCGACAACAATATCACCATTATTTGCAGTATTTTGATGTTTGATGATCACTGTATCTCCATCGAGGATACCGGCATCCATCATTGACTCACCAGTTACCTGTAAGGCGAATCTATCTGGATTCATGATAAAGTCTGCAAGATTGATCTCATGTCTATCTTCAATTGCTTCAATCGGTTGTCCAGCTGCTATACGCCCCAATAGTGGAATAATGGGAGCGATGGATTGGTTCTCATAGGCTTCAAGATTAAGGCATATACCTCTTTTTCGATTGGATGCTATGCTCAGTAATTTTTTGGACTCAAGAGACTTGATGTATCTGTGTACAACACCCCTAGATTTAATGCCAATTCCATCGGCAATTTCTGTAAGGGTAGGTGAACAACCCTTTTCAATGCAGTACTTTTGAATGAACTTTAAGGTTTTGGTTTCGCTTGGTGTTAACATTATTTTTTCTCAATTATATATTAGTGAAATAATAGAGAACAAAAAGAGAACATTCAATAAAATATTATTAATTTTTTTAAAGACTCTGAATCATCGATAGTTGCCTACCAAAATGATATAAAGTTTAATAACCTCTTATACAACATCAAATACACTGTGCAATA
>DMGO01000091.1:1137-7331 GCA_003449795.1 Gammaproteobacteria bacterium
AATATGTCACCCATTGATTTAATCATCAGAGCTCTAGGAATCCTTTTCGGATTAGGCATATTGGTTCTTTCATTCATTTTTGGCGCTTTTATATTGATGACCATTGTTGGACTCTTGATCCTAGCGGTTATTGGTTTTTATGTACGAGGCTTCTTCATGAAGAAGGAAAAAAATAAGGGTTCAGATGAGACAATAATTGATGCAGAATATACGATTCTAAATGATAGAGAACATGATGATTGATCGAATTGATGAATATAAATCTCGAAGAAAGAAACGAAAATTAAGACGCATTGTATTCGCTCTGCTCTTTACAGGATTTGCAGTATTACTCTCTTGGTTCTTTGAGTCTCAAGTAACAACAACGGTTATTATTACCACACATGCTGAGCTTGAAACCGACTTAAATGCAAATTCTGGTCTTAGTGATCAAGGCATTCAAAGGGCAAACTCGCTGGCATCAACCTTATCCTCAGTTGATGTAGTTTCTGGTGTTGATGTGATATATGCAACCACTTATCGAGCAACACAGGAAACCGCTGAACCAATATCCCGACTCTTGGACTTACCTATTAACATTGTTGACCAAGATATTGTTGAGGATTTCATTGAGTCAATCAAAAATGATCATTCAGGCCAAATCATTCTCATTGTGTCACACCCTGAAAACTTATCCAGGCTTGTTGTTGAGCTCCAAGGAAGTAAAAATATTAATACTGAATCTCTAAATAAAAATGACCAGCTTTTCATTGTGACTGTACCATGGTTCGGTAAAGTCAAAACATTACAACTGGGATATGGAGCTTAAAAATATATTAAAGGCTTCAATATTTGATTAAAATGACCGCCATGGAAAGAAAGAGCTCATATAACTTGCAAGATTTAATGGACTGCGCCAAAGAAAAGCTATTTGGCCCAGGAAATGCAAGACTTCCGCTTCCACCAATGTTAATGATCGATCGGATTACTCACATCAGCGATACAGGTGGGGAATACGATAAAGGAGAGATCATTGCAGAATTGGATATCAAGAAGGATGCCTGGTTCTTTGATTGCCACTTCTTTAAAGATCCAGTCATGCCTGGGTCACTCGGTGTGGATGCAATGTGGCAACTCATAGGCTTTTTTCTTGGCTGGTCTGGAGGGCAAGGAAGAGGTAGAGCCTTGGGTGGCGGCAAAATCAAGTTCTCTGGGCAAGTGACAAAACAAACCAAGTTGCTTACATATCATCTCCACATGAAGAGAGTCATTCGCTCCAAACTCATGATGGGTATAGCAGATGCCACGCTCAAAGCTGACGAAAAAGTTATCTATACTGGCAAAGATCTCAGAGTCGGCCTATTCACTGATTTATCAGAGATATAATTATGAGAAGAGTTGTAGTTACCGGAATCGGAATTGTTAGTTCTATTGGTAATAGTAAAGATCAAGTTTTAGATTCCCTAAAAAAAGGCGCATCAGGAATTGATTATCGAGAAGACTTTGAGGAAATGGGTCTTAAGAGCCGCGTTGCTGGTTCAATTAAACTTGATTTAAAAGAGCATGTCGACAGGAAGCTAAAACGCTTCATGAGCGATGGAATTGCTTTTAATTATCTCGCTATGAAGGAAGCAGTAGAAGATAGTGGACTTTCTGAAGAACAGGTCAGTGATATCAGAACAGGATTGATTATGGGCAATGGCGGAGGATCACCAGAAACCATTGTGTCTGGTGCTGACTCATTGAGAGAGAAAGGAAAAGTAAGCCCATTTCTCGTGACTCGTTCAATGGCAAGTGGTAATTCTGGAGTTCTAGGAACTGCGTTTAAAATCAAAGGCATTAATTATTCTATCAGCTCAGCATGTGCGACGAGTGCTCACTGCATTGGGAATGCAGCAGAGTTGATACAGTTTGATAAACAAGATGTCGTTTTTGCTGGTGCAGGCGATGAGGTACATTGGGTTCTAGCATCATTTTTTGATGGAATGAAAGCACTATCGACAACTTATAATGATAATCCTCATATTGCTTCAAGACCATTTGATTCCAATAGAGATGGCTTTGTTATCTCTGGTGGTGGAGGTGTTGTTGTATTAGAAGAATACGAACATGCTATTGCTAGGGGAGCAAATATTTATGGCGAGCTTGTTGGGTATGGTGCAACATCAGATGGATTTGATATGGTGCAACCTTCTGGAGAGGGTGCAATGAGATGCATGCAACAAGCAATGCAGGGCAATAATGAAATTGATTATTTGAATGCCCATGGAACAAGCACCCCTGTGGGTGATATGCGAGAACTTGAGGCAGTCAGGCAAGTTTTTGGCGAAGATACACCCAAGATTACTTCAACCAAATCGTTGACAGGACATTCTCTTGGAGTTGCGGGAGTACATGAAGCTATCTACACCATACTCATGTTGCATCATGATTTTATTTCTCCATCAATTAATATTGAGAATATTGATGAAAATGCAGAAGGCTTCAATATAGTCACAGACCTTATCGAGGAAGCAGGGCTTGAGACAGTCATGTCAAATAGCTTTGGTTTTGGAGGTACCAATGCCTCGCTCGTATTCAAAAAGTAATTCAATCCTTGTGTCGCCAAATATGAAGAGCCAGGTAAGACTGGAAAGGATCAACTAATTCAACTAACTCATCAGGAGTGATGCTTGAGTTTTCACAGATTTCTTTGATTCCTTTTTTCAGCATTAAGTCACCATCAGACCATACATTGGTTCTACCGAGGTAAAAAATAGCAATCATCTCAGCTGACCAATCACCAAAACCCCACAGACTCTTAACTAAATCTTTGTATTCGTCATAGGGCAATTCTTGAATGATATTCATTGATATTGAGCCATTCTTAATGGCTTCTTTTGCACCCATTATCGATCTAATTTTATTTTGTGAAAGGCCGTTATCTCTAATTAGTTTAAAGTTCTTTTCATCGAAGTAATCGATTAGTTTTATGTTCATATTTTTAGCTGAATCAGTGACCTTGTTCCAGATACTTTTGGCTGCCTTGTATGAAAGTTGTTGCTCCACTACTGTTTGTGCGAAACAGTCAAAAACATCTAGATTTTTTGGCACTTCGATAGAGATTATTCCATTTTGAATGACTATTCTAGTCAGCTCTGGAACGTATAAATTGCCTAATTTAATTAATTTATTATGTGCCTGTTTACTCATGAATGAACAATAGCAAAAATCACTAAAATTAGAAGTGCTATAATTCATTAAAGCCCCGGTAGCTCAGCAGGATAGAGCGTCGGATTCCTAATCCGAAGGTCAGAGGTTCGAATCCTCTTCGGGGCACCATTAGAGGTTTTAGCGTGTTTGTAATTGAAGGCATAAATGATTTAAAAACACTCTCCGATGTCATCGGTGGAGAGTTATTTTCGAATAATGAGCACTTCACAGGCATAACAACTGATTCAAGAGAAGAGGTCAATGGAACAGTTTACTTGGCTCTCAAAGGCGAGAGTTTTGATGGCGATATTTTCTGCAAAGACGCAATCAATAATGGTTCAATTGCAGTAATTACAGACAATCCAGAGACCCTTGGTAGATTTATTTTAGTAAAAGATACATATGAAGCGCTTCTCAAGATTGCAAGCCATCATCACAAACAAATCAATCCTAAAACAATTGCTATTACTGGAAGCAATGGGAAAACATCTGTTAAGGAGATGATGGGAAAGATTCTCGATAGTGATAAAACTGTCATCACAAAAAGCAATGAAAACAATCAATTTGGAATTCCCTACACAATACTTAGGTGTACATCATCTACCGAAAATCTAGTTTTAGAATGTGGTGCAAGACGTGATGGAGATTTTAAGAAAATCTCAGAGCATTTTGAATTTGATCAGCTCGTCATTACAAACATAAATAACAGTCATGTCGGAATATTTGGTAGCGTTAAAAATATTATCCGAACTAAATTGGAACTCATCAAAGCTGTTAAAGATTCAGGGAATATAATAGAAGCAGCATTTAAAGATCTTTCCAAGAATCGCGAGTTATCTAGTCAATCAAATGAAATAAAGCTATATGATGCAAATGGCTTAGATCTGAATACAACTTGGGTTTACGAGTGTGAAAGAGATCATGACCTGAATGAAAAATATCAGATTTCATTGAATTCAAATAATGAAAATAAGCAGATAGAGTTTCAAGCATCCATTGAACACAACTGTATCAATGCAGTCATAACGTCATTGGCTTTGTCGCAATTTGGGTATGATTTAGATCAAACCATGAAAGATTTATCTGGGTTCAAAAATCCACTAATGAATAGATTTCATATCCATAAAATAAGTGATTATCTGGTCATTGATGATACATATAATGCAAATCCAACATCCATGCAGTCAGCTATGAAGACGATAAATGATTGGAATGATGAGAGGGGTAGGGTAGTTATACTTGGTGATATGTATGATCTTGGAGATCACGCTAGTGAGGAACATAAGAAAGTCATTGATTATGCATTAAGAATGAGTAAGTTGAGGAAGTTGATCTTGGTTGGGGACAAATTCACACGTGAGATTAGTGAATTTAGCGAAAAGGAAAGACAAAAAATTGTACAAATCCAAAATAAAGTAGATGATTTTCCATTTACAGAGCTGATTAGAGAGAGTACTAGAAAATCCAAAGGTGTCGTACATAGATATTTCAAGTCTGAGGGAGCTATTGTCTTGATAAAAGGCTCTAGAGCAATGAAGATGGAGCGATTTGTAGAGTCTATAATCAAATTTATTCAATAATATCATATATTTACGTCTAATAATTGCATATAGTAGAGCAGGGTATTAAAAAATCCATAAAAAAAAACATAAACTATCATAACTATATGATATATATATTAAAATATCCCATAAGAAGCCATCTGACTACACCTAGATCATAAGTTTTTTTGATAATTGTGATGAATTCGGCACAGAATTCTCTATATTTTTTATCATTTTTTAACGCTTCTATAATGCTGATTGATGAATCACAAAAATCGCTGACTGAATTCCCACATACTAAAAAAAAACACTAAATATGCTAAAATAAATAGCATTATATAACTTTTATGCATATAAAATAAATATATATAAAACAACTACATATTAAATATATATAAACAAAAAAATTAAAAAAAATTATATTTTATTAGTATTATAGTTATGGCTTTATAGCAATCTAATATTTTATTGTTATTATCGAATTGATAGCATTTATACTCATTTATTGTTCAAATTACTTTTAAAGGTGAATTAGGTTAAAAATTATGTCTGAAGAATATAAAAATAAAGGATATGCATCTGAAACTATCGAATTTGGTAAAAATCCAGCTATTTTAGTGGTTGATCTTCAATTAGCGTTCACTGACCCCTCTTTTCCCAATGGTGATATGCCAATGGTTGATAATGCCACAAATAAGACAGCTGAACTTCTAGAAGTTGCCAGGAATAATGATATTCCAGTTGCTTCCTGCTATACGGCCTATGATAGCCTTGAAGATATGCCACTTTGGAAAGTGAAAGCAGTTAGAGATGAGTTTTATCATGGGCATCCTTGCACAGAAATGGATGCAAGAGTTCATAACCCAGACTATGATTTTAATTTTTGTAAAAATGCACCTTCCATGTTCTTTCTTACACCATTAACTACATTTCTGCATAAGAAGGGTGTTGATACAGTCATCATAACTGGCTGTGTAACCAGTGGCTGTGTTAGAGCTACAGTTATAGATGCTTTCTCTCATGGCTACAGGGTTTTTGTTCCAGAGGATTGTGTCGGTGACGTAGAGGATCGACCACATAATGACAACCTTCGTGATATTTCGAGAAGGTATGGCGAAGTTGTATCAGCAGCAGACTGTATTAATTACATAAAGAGTCTGTAATTTACTTAGAAATTTTTGTTTCTAACCAGTTATTAAATTCAACTGGTTTTTCCAACATAATGAAATGACCAACATCTTCCATGAAGTCAATTTGAAGATTCTTATAAGTATTCATATTTGAATCTAATTTTGTTTCTCTGAAGGTTCTTGCATTCAAAGCAATGATGGGAATAGACAACTCACGAAGACTCTCTGGGTAATTCATTGTAAGCAATGCATCTAATGTACCTTGGGAGATATGTTTTGGACTCTTTAACGCATCATTCCTAATCCATCTCGCAAGGTCTTCATTGGTTTTATCAATGAAAAAATCATC
>DMGO01000158.1:0-3232 GCA_003449795.1 Gammaproteobacteria bacterium
AAACAATACATCATATTGGTGGCATAGTGTTTCAAGAAATAAGAAATCGATCACTTTGAACTTAAAATCTGATGAAGGAAGAAAAATTGCCAAAGATCTAATATTAAAATCCGATGTACTGATTGAAAATTTCAAACCAGGCACACTGGAGAAATGGGGCATGAGTCCAGATGAATTAAAGAAAGAGAACCCTGGTCTAATCACAGCAAGAATATCAGGTTATGGACAAACAGGACCTCGCTCACATCTGCCAGGTTATGCCTCTGTTTGTGAAGGCTTTGGTGGTTTTAGATATGTCAATGGTTTTCCAGATCGTCCGCCCGTTCGACCAAATTTAAGCATTGGTGATACTTTGGCGGGCCTACATGCCGCTATGGGCGTGATGTTGGCATACATACAAAGAGAAAAGGATCCTGAGAAAAAAGGCCAAGTTGTTGATGCTGCCATCTATGAGTCAGTATTTCAAATGATGGAAGCTGTTGTTCCTGAATATTCTGGATCCGGTGCTGTAAGAGAACCATCTGGATCAACCATTACAGGTATTGTACCTACAAATACTTATCTCACCTCTGATAATAAGCATGTAATCATTGGCGGAAACGGGGACTCGATTTTCAAGCGTTTGATGAATGCGATCGATCGCCCTGACATGGCAGATGACTCAAGATATGAAAATAATATGGGTCGGGTTGAACATGAAAAAGTCATCGATGCAGCCATTGAAGACTGGACAAGAAAACATACATCTGATGAAGTTCTCTCAATAATGGATGAGGTCTCGGTTCCTGCTGGTCCTATATATAGCGTTGAAGACATGATCAATGACGAACACTATATTGCAAGAGGCATGTTCCATGAGGTTGAAGCAAATGGAAGAACATTACAAATTCCAGCAATGCTGCCTATTTTAACTGAAACACCTGGCACTACGGAGTGGCCTGGTCCGGAATTGAGCGAGCATACCTCGGAAGTATTAGGGGAAATGCTGGGTAAAACTGATGAGGAAATTGAAAAATATAAATCAGATGGCGTTGTTTAGCTTCCTAGCTCTTCTTTTCTTAATCAAGTAGATAATTCCAATTAGCAACAACAGCGGTGTCAACCAATATCTTGTGGGGAGTTCACCAGTTGCAATCACACCGTACTGGTTTAACTCAAGAGAATCGAATTCATTTCGCCAAGCATCAACAGCAAGTGAATCATCATTAATAACTTCAAATGTTTTATTCTTTGCCCCATCCTTAAAAATTGATTCGACCAATACTGCAGCAACATCTTCCCTCGGAATCCATCCCAGTACATTATCGCCTTGTGAAAACTTTATTCCTTGTGTTGCAGGATCGCCGATGAGTCCACCTGGGCGTACAATGGTGAAATTGATTCCACTTTTTCTGATTTGATCTTCAGCAAGCGCCTTCCATTTCATGGTTTTATTTGCCAAGAGATTCAGCATTACTGTTGAAATATTTTCTGCGCCTCCTGCGCCAATTGAGGACATATAAATGATTTGTTTAACGCCATTTTTCTTTGCTGCGGCAACAATATTGATGGTGCCTAGGTAATCTACATTTTCTGAATTATCTCCTCCGATTGGGCCTATGGCAGAGATGATAATATCGACATCTTTTAAAGCTTCAGTCAGGCTTTCTTTGCTGGTTACGTCTGCAACTACCCACTTCACAGTATCACTATTCTCTTTGGCTCTTCTTGAGAAGGCTCTTATATCCACATCTCTTTGTTTGAGCTCTTCAATGATATGCACGCCTGTTCTTCCAGAAGCACCGAAAACACCTACAAGTTGCTTTTCCGAAGCAAGAAGCAAGGATGGCTTGAGAATAATAAAAAATGAGATGGAAAGTATGAAAGCTGCTGATTTTTTCATTTTATTTTTAATCCAGATTTTATGATTTTAAGAATCATAGACTATAATAAATCGCATTTTATACAAGACAAAGATGATGAAATATAGATCAAAAATACTGATATCGTTTCTCTTGGCTCCATTCTCTTTATTAATGGCTGAAGAAATTGAGGAAATCAAAGTTACCGGTAGCTATATCGGGACGAGAGCAAATGACATTGGGACTGAGATCATTGATCAATCCGATTTCAATGATTTAAATATAAGCACTGTTGGAGAAATCAGTAAATATCTATCGAGTGCTGCTGGCGCTCACTTTCAATCAAATACACTTGATGGTGTTGATCAAGGCATGTCAGCAATCACTTTGAGAGGACTGGATCATGCATCCACACTGGTTCTTATCAACCAGAGAAGACAAACTTTCGCTGGCACACCATCCCATGAAGGCGAAGGGTATATCGATGTAAATATCATCCCAGAAATTGCAATGAATAGAGTAGAAATTCTAAAAGAAGGAGCTACCTCTCTATATGGCAGTGATGCTGTCGCAGGTGTGATCAATTTCGTCACTCACGATGATTTTGAAGGATTAAAAATAAACTTATCCCAACAAGAAACAACCAACTATGACCAAAAAGATGATGTTATTGGTGTTCTATATGGAAAGAAATTTATCGACTCAAATCTGGTTATAGCAGCAAATATCTTAAAAAGAAGTGCATTGCCATCAATCGAAATCCCAAGGATTGCTGAGAATGGCCTAAGCACACTTGGAAATACATTCAAGGTTGCAGAGGCTGATACTATTCTATCAGGTGATTATGCTGGATCTTACTCTGCAGGAGACTGGGTTGCTGATCCAAATTGCCTAGAGAATGGAGGAGTGATTCAAGGACCATTTTGTAAGTTTCTATATGGGACGAGATTTAATATCGTTAACGATGAAGATCATGAAAAATTTTACATCAGCTACAAAAAAGATCTGGGTAATCTAAGCTTTGGAATCAAATATATCGATTCAAGCATTGATGTGAATGACAACCCTCAATCGCCCTCCTATCCAGCTCTATCATTCATGTCTAGAAAGATTTTACCAGGACAAGGTGGTAGCCCATTCAATGTTCCAGTTACATGGTATGGACGACCCCTCGGATCTGCATTCCCCTCCCCGATATCTCCTAAAGATATTGATCAATATCATTTTAGTAGTTCAGTCATTATTGAGTTGAGAAATCAGGCTAATCTGGAACTATCATTCACAAAGAGCAGACATAAAAATTTCCATAACAGACCGGATACAATTAATTCAAGGATGGAGAAAGCGATTGCTGGTAATGGTGGAGTCAATGGTAATGAAACATGGAACCT
>DMGO01000103.1:0-7161 GCA_003449795.1 Gammaproteobacteria bacterium
TAGTTACTGATGAATGGGCTGAGGAAGGATGGGCAATTCCATCAGATGTTGAGATCGTTATGGATATTTTTTCTGACTATAACCAACAAGTAAAAAATATCATCAAAGCCACTCCAAGAGATGAGTTATTCAAATGGGGAATTTTTGCTAGATCTCCCTCAGAAAACTGGTCATCTGAATGCTCTACTCTTCTTGGTGATGCAGCCCATCCTCTCGAACCATTCATGGGGCAAGGTGCCAGTATGGCTATTGAAGATGGTGTTGTATTAGCAAGAATAATAGCGGATTCTGGGAGTCAAAATGAGATAGTTGATCGTTATCAAGAAGCGAGAATA
The DNA here is from genome assembly GCA_003449795.1 of Gammaproteobacteria bacterium. Classification (GTDB taxonomy): domain Bacteria; phylum Pseudomonadota; class Gammaproteobacteria; order Steroidobacterales; family UBA11654; genus CACPJA01. Next base: position 336 of record DMGO01000103.1, read on the forward strand.
GAAAGAGCTCACTTTGTGACTGAAAATTCAAAAAAAGCTGGCATGCGATTCACCGGCAAAACTCCAGATGATTATTCCAAAGAAGATCATAAAAACGAAGAAGAACTTGGTTTGTTTTACTATGATCCGAGCACTGTTGAAATCTGATCAAAATCCAATAAATAGGCTGATAAAGTTACACTTCGTTACAAAGTTATTGTCTTGCTGAGAGTCTAAATTCATATAATCTTTCTATAGGTAAAGAATATGTATATTAATTTTTGGTATCCAATCTGTTTAAGTGATGAGATAAATGATGGTCCTAAGAAGGCTACAGTTCTCGGACTTGATTTTGTTGCATTTAGAGACCAGAAAAAAACTGCACATTGCTTAAGTAATGTTTGCGTACATAGAGGAGGATCGCTAGCCAATGGAATATGTCATGAAGATGGGACCATTGCATGCCCATATCATGGTTGGCGTTTTGATGGTTCTGGAACGTGCACTAAAATACCATCATTGGGGCCCAAGTCCAAAATTCCGAAAAGAGCAAAAGTAGACAGCTATCCTGTAGAAGAGAAATATGGGATTGTATTTGCATTCTTGGGAGACATGCCTGAAAAAGATAGGCCTGAGCTTTATGAAATTGAAGAATACGGGGCAGAAGGATGGCGTGAAAACAAAGTTAAAATTATAGATATTGAGTATAACTATGAAAGATCTATGGAGAATGGTCTTGATCCTGCTCATAACGAGTTTGTCCATCCAACACATGGGTTTTCAGGAGCAAGAAATGACTACAAAGTGAATCCAACGAAAATCACAGATGTTGATTTTGGAGCTGATTTTGCTCAAGTTTTTGATGCTCCTGCACTTGACAAAGAAACTTATGGAGACACAGCTAGAAAAAAATCTGGAATGTTGACTGTATTTGGTGGTTACAGAGGCCCTAATACACTCATTACTCAAATACATACTAAGAAAGAAAGCAACTGGTTCCATCAATACTTCTTCGAACAACCAATAAGTGAATTCAAAACGAAAATATTTTTTGTAAATATGCGTAATTGGCTTCTTGAGGAGAGCATGGATGAAATGATTATGGAAAGAAATATGGCGGTGGCAAATGAAGACATTGAATTGCTTAATAACCTAAGACCATTTAAGACGCCAATGACGATGACAAAAGAAGTTTTTGTTCCTGCAGACCTTATAATTGGTAAATATAGAAACACTTTGAAAGAATTCGAAGAAAGTGGATTTAAAATCGATATGAAAAAACTTAGAGAAACAGAAAGCGACACAGCTTATGCCATACCAAGTCCAGATAGAAGAAAATCTAAAAATTGGGTACTTGACCCAGTTCCATTAGTAAATAATAAGAAAATTTCTACTGCAAAATTAAAAATTGCAAATAAATAGCTGGTCACATAGCAGAAAGACCACCATCAATTATAAGCTCTGATCCGGTAATCATCTTTGATTCATCACTCGCAAGAAATAGGATTGAGTTTGCTACATCCTCAACGGTCACTAATTTTCTGACGGGAATTTGTCTCTCTATTTTGGAGACAAGCTCCTCATTTGGATTTTCAAAAAATGCTTTCATCATCTCGGTTTGAGCAAAAACTGGATGCACGCTATTGCATCTCACTAAATTAGTGCTTCTCGCACAATGAAGTGCCACGGACTTGGTTAAGTGTCTCACCGCAGCTTTTGCACTGTTATAGGCTGCAAAATTATGTCCAGCGACAATGCCAGAAATTGACGAAATATTGACGATGGAACCATTACCAGATTCTCTCATCAGTGGAATAGCATATTTACAGCCAAGAAATACTGAATCAAGATCCACTTTATGAACCAATTCCCATTCTTCCTCTGTTGTAGCCTCTATATCGGCCATGAAACCAATGCCCGCATTATTCACAAGCACATTCAATCCAGATGATTGTGCTTTTATTGCGTCGATGACACTTATCCAATCTTCCCTTTTCGTCACATCATGATAAATAAAAGTTACCCCTAGTTCTTTTGAGGCTTTTTTACCATTTTCTTCGTTAATATCTGAAATATAAACCTTTGCCCCTTCTTTCTTGAATAAATCTGCTGTAGCTTTTCCGAAGCCAGAAGCGCCGCCGGTCACTAATGCCACCTTTTCACTTAACCTTTTAGCCATAATTAGAAATAATTTTTGTTAAAATTGATGCCACATTATAACTTCCTAAATGAAAAATACTGAAGATTACCAAAACAGATGAGTTCTAAAATCAAAACAAAATTTCAAACCATCAAAGGAAAATTTGGAGAAAGGCAGGTTAGATATTTAACTTCAGGATCTGGCCCTGTTATCTTTTTATTACATCAATCACCGAAATCTGCTGATGAATACAAACCATTGATGGAAATGTGGTCAAATGATTTTTTGATGATTGCTCCTGATACCCCTGGCTTTGGAGCTTCTGACCCATTAGAGAGCCAAAAAGTCACCATAGAAGAGATTGCTGAGGCAACCATAGAGTTGGCTGATGCATTGGGTATTGATCGGTTCGGGCTTTATGGATTTCATACTGGTGCAATCATATCAATTGCTCTCGCACACCAATTTTCAAATAGAGTCGAGGCCATCTCTTGCAATGGTGTTTTGGTTCTCACCGATGAAGAACTTGAAAAGATTAGAGCAGAATATTTACCGCCATTTGAGCCTCAATGGGATGGTGGCCATTTAAGTTGGTTGTGGTCGAGAATGAGAGAGCAATTGGTTTTCTTCCCATGGCATGAGAGGACACAGAATGCCAGAATGGAATTCAGTATTTCAGATCCATCGATATTGCATGAGAATGCTATCGAGGTGATGCGAGCGGGAGATAATTATCGATCTGCATATGGTGCTGCGTTTGAGTATCGCCTTGAACAATTCGTGCCTGAATTGCAGATTCCTGCATTGATCACTGCTGGAGAATGGGATCCTTTGTGTAAATGCTTAGAAGATTTAACTCCGTCAAAATCGACCCTGATTGAATCATCCAAAGATCAAGATCAAGCGCTAGAAAAATCAAGAGCACATCTCCTCAATCATTTAGAAAATATTTCTGTCGACCTCCCTGAATGTATATTAAAAAGTGATGGCTTGACTAAAACATTCATTGAGACTGCTGTTGGTGATATCTGCATACAAAAAAAGTTTGCTGGATCTGACGATAATCCCCTAGTGATTATTCCGCCTATTGGTGGTTCATCAAAGACGATTCGATATTTATCAAATGAACTCTCAAAATATAAAAATTTGATGGTAATTGATCTCCCTGGACATGGAGAATCAGTAAAAGATTTGAATGTACCCATTCTAGATGCTTTCAATCAAGCTGTCACAGATGTAATCAATGATCAAAATATTCAGGATTTTAGACTCGCAATCATCAATCATCATGGATGTCTTTCTGAGTTCATCAGAGAAAATAACACTCGTATAGATCATCTTATTCTGATTGAGCCGTGGTTTGTGGATGAAGCTTTCATTGAAGAATATATAGAAAAAGGATTGCCTGAAATTAAGAAAGAATGGCACGGGGGACATTTAAACCAATATTGGCATATGGTCAGAGACTCAAAACTTTTTTGGCCTTGGTACAACACAGTTATTGATGGAATCATGGATTTAAAACCTCAACTGGATGAAGAACAGCTGCAAGATGAGGTTACAGAACTTATTCGATCTGATTTGAACTGGAGACCTGCAATGATTAATTCACTCAATGCTTCATTGAACAGCGAAATAAATCTCAAAACGACTATTTGTTATAGGCATAATCACCCACTTTCTCAGTCCCAATATCAGAAAAATAATTTCTCTCAACTACAGCTTGATGATGAAATCAAAAATTGGGCTATGAGTCTTAAATCTATCATTTAGTCCCGGTTACATTTAGTTACTCTTTGTAGAGCATTATTTTGTAAAATTTTTTCATGCCTATAATTAATCAAATAAAATGACAGAGAAAATTGGTCCAATTTTTCTCGCCAAAGGAATAAGCAAAACCAACGCTTTGACTTACTTCTATGCTTGCTTTATTTGCATAGGCATTTTGGCAGGAATGAATTTTGTGCAAGGCTATATACTGACTGTAGTTCTTGATATACCGATGGGCGGCCAAGGAACAGTGACTGGGAATCTCGCATTTCTGCAAGAAATCATTGCAATTCTTCTGATAGGTCCTTTTGGTATCTTGTGTGATCGAATTGGAAGAAAGCCTGTCTTTGTAACAGGCACTTTATTGATTTCTTTAGGTCTAGCGATTTATCCTTATGCATCAAATCTAACTGAACTATTTATCTTCAGGTCAATATTTGCAATTGGTGCTGCATGCCTATCATGTGTTCTTGCAATCGTAGTTGGCGATTATCCTGCTGAAAAATCAAGAGGAAAGTTTGTGAGTGTTCATTCAATTTTGAATGCATTTGGAGTTTTGGGCTTTGCGATTGTGCTTGGAAATCTTCCTTCTATTTTAGAAAGCAATGGGTATGAAGCAATTGATGCCGCTAAAACCACAATGCTTACTGCTGCAATCGTAGGATTGATATCTGCCTTTATTTTTTATAAGGGATTAAAGGGTGGTGTACCAGAAGACTCTGAAGAGGTCGCGCAGTCAAAACCTGGAACAAAAGAACTCATTTCTGTGGGTCTAAAATCCATAGTCAACCCAAAGATAGCATTGGCATATGGTGCGACATTCCTTGCTCGAGCTGATGTATCAATTAATGGCCTGTTTATATCTCAATGGGCTATTACCAGTGGATATGCAATGGGTCTCTCTCCATCTGAGTCGATAGGTAAGGTTGTTCCTGTAATTGTTGCTACAAATTTGATTAGCATGTTTTGGGCTTACCTATTTGGCGTCATAATCGATCGAATTGACAGGGTTCATGCAATGGTAATAGCCATGGGAATGGGTTTTGTTTCATATGGGCTGGTATTCTTTGTAGACTCACCACTCAATTATTCTAATCTTCCAATTTTTATTTCAATTTCATGCAGCGCCATAGGAACCGTAATTGCGACTGCAAGCCTAATTGGCCAGGAAGCACCTCTGAGGCAACGAGGAACCGTAATTGGCTTTAGCTCTTTTTTTGGAGCAATAGGTATCTTGGTGGCAACGGCTATCGGTGGGAGGTTATTTGACTTATCTCCGATGGGGCCCTTTCTATTGATAGCCAGCATCAATGCATTACTATTCATTGCATCAATTATCATCTCGATCAAATCAACAAATGGAACATCTAAAAATAGCAGCCTTTCTGAATGATTCAAAAAGCATATACAGAAACCTCAATAGGTCAATGCCACTATAGATTTCGTGAAGGTGAAGGAACGCCAATCGTTTTTCTTCACCAAACACCAAGCTCTTCATTGATGTATGAAGAAATCATTCAACTCATGCCTCAAAATACTTGTATTGCAATTGATACCCCTGGATTTGGAATGAGTGATGACATTTCTGGAAATCCAGATGTTGAAGATTACGGACAATCGATTGTTGAAGCCTTGATTAATATAAAGATAAGTGATTTTCACCTACTAGGACATCACTCTGGAGCTTCAATAGCTCTGCATATGGAGAATGAATTCAACCATTTTGTTAGCTCACTTACTCTGATTGGTGCTTTTCTTGCAACGAAAGAAGAAAAAGATTTGATGAAGAATCAAACTGGGCTCGATTGGTCACCTAAAGAAGATGGAACACACCTTTTGAATGCATGGAAATTAGCAGGAGATATTCTCGGTGCCGGAGAGAACTTGGATTTAAGACAGCGAGAAACTTTAGATGCAATTCGAGCAGAGGCATCCGCTAAACAAATGCATCATGCAGTATGGGGCTTTGATGAGATCGAAGCTTTAAAAAAAACGAAAACTCCATGTTTGATACTCTGTTCTGAAGATGATGTAATGTATCCTTTCCTCAATAAGGCTAAAGCTTGTAGGTCGGATGCAATTGTTGAAATCATTCAAGGCAAGAATCTGGAGCCTGACTTGGATGCAAAAAATATTTCTAATCTTCTAATGGAGTTTTTAAAAAAAATTTAACATGGAAAATCAAATGGCGAAGAAAGCGGAAAGAATCCTAAGTTGGCTGGGTTTCTTGTTCTTCATTATTGTCTTTATCAACATGCTCCAAGCACCGAGAATTACCATCGGTACTGAAGAAAGAGAAATCATGAGAAACTTTCATATTGTTGCTGGTACTTTCTTGATGGCGATTAGTATGTTTAGGATATATCTATGGATACACTTTCCGCCTCAGAAGAATCATCGCTTATTGCCTGAGCAGGATTATATTCTTCTTCATTTTTTACAATTTTTTCTTTACTGTTCATTCATTGCACAAGGCATCAGTGGCTTTCTTATGGCTTGGTCTGACGGTGTAATCCGATTCATGAAAGGAGTCGATACCATCGATCATGGCCTGTGGACCATTTCTGGTTATCTCCACAGTGCTTTTGGCTTTCTCTATATAATGCTCATTTTAATAATCTTGATTTTAAGGCTGTATCATATGACTCGATACCGCGTTTTCAGCTTGAATGTCTTTGCTTGATTATGAGAAAGTATTTAAATAACGCGAGAGGATTTCATTGGTTATTCATAATGGTGATCATAGGTATTGCCTTTTATTTGCCATTTCTAATCTTTGGAGCATTTCCTTATAACACCAAAATCAATTCAAGCTCTGATGAGATGGGACAGCTCCTGGAAGGTTTTGAATCAGTTGACTTTTATGCCATGAGTGAATACTTGACCGAATCTCCAGAGGAGATTCAGAGAGAGATCCATGCTTTTGAAACCTGGGAA
>DMGO01000089.1:0-3936 GCA_003449795.1 Gammaproteobacteria bacterium
TCCTGTTGTAACTGATCTCTGCTTTCATTGAAAGAAGCTTCCTTGGCCTCAATATCTCTCACCCTAGGAGCAAACTCTTCTTCAACAGCTGAAAGCATGTCCTGATATTGGGGAGATTCTTGAAGTAATTTATTCATATCCACTACACCAATCCTCACAGCTGAGTCTTGTGAAAAAACTGGCTGCCCTATAAAAACCAATACGGCAAATATTCCTAGTAAGTATTTATTTTTCATGATTATTTCCTTTCTTATCAAAAAATTATTAAGACATTATCTAAAAAGCACCACCAACTGTAAATTGGAATCTCTCTGTCTCATCAGAATAAAATCGATCTGTGCCGTCTATAGAATTCATCGGTATGGCATAACTGAATCTAAATAACCCCATTGGAGCCAACCACTGAGCTGCTAAGCCATAAGATCGCTTCAATTTACTAGCATCAAAACTATAGTCTATTGGATTGCCTTCAGGATCAAAAAAATCCAGTTCACTCGTTGAAAAGGTATTTCCGATGTCAAAAAATAGACTGAATCTTGCTCTATTAGCCCAATCACCAGGTATGGGAAGAATGAACTCAGTCTGACTCGAAATCAAGAGGTTACCGCCATAAGGGTTTCCATAATTATCTTTTGGTCCCAATCGATGCTCTTTGAATCCCCTAACTGTGTCTGGACCTCCGGCATAAAAGTTCTTGTAAGGAGGTACTCCAATTGAATCACCATATGCATCATTAAAGGCGAGATCTGCTTTAACCATCATTGTAAGTCGATTGATGATGGGGAAAGGGATATTGAAGTATTGTTTGTAAGCATAATTGATCCCGTAATACTCAACATCACTACCTGGTATTGAAGCATTTAAAATCAAACGATGGCTCATTCCCTGATCTGCAAACATAAATCTATTCCTTGAGTCATAGACCCATCCAGCAGTCAGCTCGGCATTGTCAAATTTGGTTTTACAGAAGTCAAAAAACTCTTGGTCAAAACACTCACTCTTTCCATTGCTTGTAACCCATTGAAGAGCTTGATCGGCACTATAATCTCCAGCCAGAAGCTCTGAACTCTGAAGAGAGCCCCCAAATATAAGTCTTTGGAACTCTGACAATGGGTAAGAGTATTGCGCTCCGAGTGAGTATGTTTTGGTTGAAAAATCGGATGATGATGACGTGAACTGACTGAAGTTTGAATAAGACAGGCTCAGAGTCCTTGAAATTTCATCAATGCCTGTATATGCATTGGTGGTTGATATGCTGTATAAATCCCTGAATCGACTTGCATTGATATCCAACCCTACCCTGTTTCCTGTTCCGAAGAAGTTTGTGTGTGTGAAGTTACCATTCAAGATAAGTTTCTGATATCCAGAATAACCAATTCCGCCTCCAAATTGTCCTGGAAGTCCCTCTTTTATATTAAACTCTGCATCTACAAGATCAGTCGAGCCTGGAACCGGATATGTTTCATAATTCACTTCTTCGATAAAGGGCAGTCTTTGTAATCTGATTTTTGATCTTTCAAGTTTGCTTTTCGAATAGTAACCACCTTCGAGCTGTCTCATCTCTCTTCTGAGGACATCATCATTGATTGATGTTGTGTCTGTGAAGCTTATTCTTCTCACATAAACCCTATCTTTGGGTTGAATATAGAATACGACTTTCACTTCCTTGTTTTCTCGATCTAATTCTGGAACTGCCTCTACTTCTGCAAATGAATATCCGTCTTCACCGAGTTCATACTCGATCAGCTCCGTAATGGAGGTTAATAATCCTTGGGAAAAGGTCTGCCCAGGTTTTGCGAAGATAAATTTTTCAATTTCCTCTTTGGGGATAACAAACTCACCAGTTACTTTTACATCTGAGAGGGTATAGACTTCATCTTCAGTGATATTGATTGTTACAAAAATTCCTTGCTTATCCTTAGAAATTGCAACCTGTGCGGATTCAATCCTAAAGTTTGCATAGCCTTGGTCTAAATAAAAATTTTCAATTGTTTCAAGGTCTCCCTGAAGATCTTCACGTGAGTATCTATCATCCTGATTGAAAAATGATAGCCAGTTTGGCATCTGTAACTTCAATATATCTAGAATATCTTCATCACTGAAGATCTTATTTCCAACAACATTGATTTGCCTAATTTGTGCCCTATCGCCCTCACTGACATCAACTTGAACACCAACGGTATTTCCGGGAAGTTCTTCAACTGTTGTTTTCACTCTGGCATTGTATTTACCAAAACTAAAATACTGATCAATGAGTGATCGCTCAATTTCATCTAGAATCGAAGGATCATAATTTCTGCCAATCTTGAAACCAATATTATTTAAAGAATCTTCTAGATCCTCTGTTTTTATGTCTTTATTACCTTCAAAGTTTATTGAGGCGATGGATGGTCGCTCCAATACAGAAATGATCAATACTCCTGAATCATCTTTTCTAAACTCGATATTCTTAAAAAATCCACTTGAATAAACAGAACGGATTGATTCTTGGATTCTGCTTTCATTAAGACTGTCCCCAATATTGACTGGTAAATAGTTGAGAAGTGCACCCTCCGAGATCTTTTCAAGGCCTTCTATTTTTATATCTTTTACAACAAATTCATCATTAGATAGGGTTGCCATAGGGAAAATGAGCAACCAAATTGTAATAGTTATAATGCTTTTCTTCAGAATTGAAATCACCCAAAAATCCTTGCTAAATCATTATATAGTGCAAAAACCATAAGAAACAAAAGTGCGGTTACCCCAATCTGTTGAAAGGCCATTTGTATTTTCTCAGGCAACGGTCTTCTCATAACAGTCTCGATACAAACAAACAGGATCTGACCGCCATCCAAAACAGGAATTGGAAGAAGATTAAGAATCCCCAGACTGATGCTTATGATCGCCATAAAAGAGAGTGTCGCAATGATGCCTCTCTTAGCAACAGTGCCAGCATCTTTTGCAATACCAACAGGTCCGCTTAAATTATCACTGGAAATCTGACCTGTGACCATCTTGCCCAACATATTCAGAGTCAAACCAATCATTCTATTGGTCTCTTTAATTGACATGAGGAAACTTTGAGCAAAAGAATACTTTTCTATAGCCATGTATTCTTGCAATTGATCTTGATCAAAAGTTGTTTGCAAACCTATGTAACCCATGGATTGATTGTCTTCCCTAGTAGTGAGCGAGACATCTGTTTCATAATCCATTCCACCCCTCTCAATGTTAAGATCAATCAGAACATTGGGTCGATCCATAATCAATTGGCTGAATTGCTCAATATTCTGAATCTCTATGCCATCAATACTTTTTAGTATGTCATCCTTTTTCAAGCCAGACTGATCTGCCGGACTGTCTGGAACAACAGAGACGACAATTGGTTTAAGATTGGGGGATTCTGGCGTAAACCCAAGACCCGGAAACAATAAGTCAGGTGATGTAAGTTCTTTTGTTCTGCCGCTGACATCAAGGAGTGCATTTTTTTCGGTTCCATTGGCATTGATTAATTGTATTGATATTTGCTCATCTTCAAGTACTTCTCCAATCATTGAGATCAGAGCGGATTGCCAAGTTTTTACATCTCTATCCCCAACAGAAATAATTTCATCGCCAGCTCGAATATTGGCCTCCCATGCAATTGATTGCTGATCGACCTTTCCTATGATTGGTTTTTGTCCTGGCACGCCAGCAGAAAACATAAGCGTATAAGCAATGATTGAGAATATAAAATTAGCAGCTGGTCCTGCAAAGAGAATGAAAATCTTTTTAATGGGTGTCTGATTATTGAAGGCTCTGTTTTTTTCTTCTTCAGCCACGTCCTCGCTTCTTTCATCTAAGAGTTGAACGTAACCACCGAGTGGAATTAATGATAAACAGTATTCTGTCTGATCATTACCTGATCGTTTACTGGCAAGAACCTTGCCGAATCCAATTGAGTAGCGAAGGACC
>DMGO01000116.1:0-3401 GCA_003449795.1 Gammaproteobacteria bacterium
AGAGTTTGGACGAAAATTTGTCTATGAAAATATTTTTCTTAGTATTTATAATTCTTTTTATGAACGATCAAGCAGATGCATACATTATTGATGATCTCAGCAATCCCAATGATCGAAATTGGGTTTATTTTACTGACACAGTCATGGGTGGAGTCTCAAAGGGTAACTTGGAATTTCGTCAAGACAAAGACTTGAACTACTATCGTCTCACAGGATTTGTAAGTAAAGAGAACAATGGTGGTTTCATCCAATTTGCAACTGGGATTTCAGGAGTTCCCCAAAAAAAATATCAAGGCATTCGGATAAAAGTCAGAGGAAACAATGAAAAATATGAACTTCATATCAGAACTCGCCTGACACCAGCACCTTGGCAGTATTATTCTTATCAGTTTTTCGCCTCTGATGACTGGCAAACAATTGACTTACCACTTGATAGTTTCATCAAATCAAACTTTTATCAGCCTAAATCATTCAATGCGACAAATATCAGATCGATTGGAATCGTAGCAATTGGAAAAGAATATGATGCTCAGATTGACTTAGCGAGGATCGAACTCTATTGATCATACATAAGGCTAATATATTAGCTGATAACTGAGTATAATCTTACATCCACTGAAGATAATACTAAGGGTGATTTTGTATGAGAAAGTCTCTTCATTTAATGACTTATATATTGTTGTTTTCAACAGTTGTTGCTTTTGCAAGTGAAAGAACAGAGAACAATGGGAATCTAATTCTCAAGAATATTCCATTAATTCCAGAGAGCATTGAACAAGATCTCACACAGTATCAAAATGTTCGATCTGCTCCTTTTAGAGGATTCAATAAAGAAGGTGATGAAATATTCATCACAACTCGTTTTGGAAATGTGAGCCAATTGCATAGAGTCAGAAAAAAAGGCGGAGCAAGAGAGCAGATTACATTCTTTGGCGAACCAATTGGATCAATTTCTAGGAAGCCGGGAGGAAAATCAATTGCATTTACAATGGATGCAGGAGGCACTGAAAATAATCAAATCTTCCTTTTAGACACAAATGATGGTTCCTCAGTGATGCTGACAGATGGTAAGTCAAGAAATGGCGGACCACTATGGGAGAAGAATGGACCTAGAATCGCATTTCAGAGTACACGCCGAAACGGGCAATCCAATGATGTATGGATCATGGATTCCAAAGATTCAAATTCGGCAGAGATGATTTTGGAATCACCTGATGGAACATGGTGGGGACCAAGCGATTGGTCTAAGGATGGCAAGAAGATATTGATTCAAAACTATATATCAATCACGAATTCGAAAGCTTATATATTGGATGTTGAATCAAAAAAGAAAGAAATGATTCTCGGTTCAAGTGAGATTGAATCATACAATGCAGTCTTATCTTTTGATCGATCACAGAACGGTGTTTTCTTCTTGACCAATGAGTATGGCGAATTCAATCAACTTGCTCATAAAGACTTAAAGACAAATGTAGTCACTGTTTTGACGAAGGACATTCCGTGGGATATTGATGGTTTTGCAATTTCCTCTGATCATAAAAGGGCTGCTTTCACCGCAAATGAGGGAGGCATGAGTTCTGTGTATCTCATGGATACGGTATCTATGAAATACAGAAAAGTTAAGAGTATACCAATCGGTTTGGTTGGTGGTACTCAGTTCAGTGAAGATGGGTCAAAATTGGGTTTAACCATAAACAGCTATCAAACCCCATCTGATAGTTACGTTCTCGATTTGAAAAACAATCCACTGTTGTATGGTGATTTAAATCGATGGACTGTTTCTGAGATTGGTGGATTGGATGTTTCAGAATTTGTCGAGCCTAAACTCATCTCATATAAAAGCTTTGACGGGAGAATGATACCTGCTTTTATTTATACAAAAGAGTGTCAAGAACCCCAGCCCGTTATCATTTCCATTCATGGTGGCCCAGAGTCGCAATCCAGACCTTCTTTTAGCCAAAGGATACAGCTGTGGTCCAAAAGGCTGGGTGCTGCAGTAATCACGCCAAATGTGAGAGGTAGCGATGGTTATGGGAAGAGTTACTTGGGTCTGGACAATGGTTTTTTGAGAGAGGATTCTATTAGAGATATCGGTGCACTTCTGGATTGGATAGAGGCTCAGCCATGTCTTGATTCTAAAAGAGTTGCAGTCATCGGAGGATCTTATGGAGGCTATATGGTTCTTGCAAGTGCGACACATTATTCTGATCGCTTAAGAGCTGCGGTTGATATTGTCGGTATTTCCAATTTTGTTACATTTTTAGAAAATACCGAAGATTACAGAAGAGACTTAAGACGAGTAGAATATGGAGATGAGAGAGATCCTGAAATGAGGGAATTTCTGGAATCGATCAGTCCAAACAATAATATTGAGAAAATCAATGTCCCGATACTTGTTGTTCAAGGTGAAAATGACCCTAGGGTTCCAGTCACAGAATCAGAACAAGTCGTAAAATCCCTTGAGGAGAAAGAAAAAACTGTATGGTATATGAATGCATTAAATGAAGGGCATGGATTCAGAAAAAAGGAAAACAGAGACATCTATGAGCAAACCGTTATTTTATTTTTTGAAAAATATCTCTAGGCAGGTAATTGATTTGAGGACACTGCAGTATTGTCTATCGTTTTTATTCATCGGGACACTGTCTCAAAGTATAAGTTCTTATGAGTCAGATCCATATCTTTGGCTTGAAGAAGTTGAGAGTAAGGCCTCATTGGCTTGGGTCGAAGAACAGAATCAAGAGACATTTACTCGATATACTCAATCAAATAAATTCATTGAGCAATATCAGAAAATCAAAACAGAGCTCAATGATGAGGAAAGAATACCAAGCGCCTACTATCAGAACGGTGAGATGTATAATTTTTGGAGAGATGAGGAGAATGTCAGGGGCATTTGGAGGAAAACTTCATTTGAATCGTATCTAGAAGATCAGCCCGTTTGGGAAAATATCCTTGATATTGATCAACTAGCAGAAGATGAGGGCATCAATTGGCTCTATAGGGGAGCAGATTGTCTAGCACCAGAATATAAACGCTGCTTGATAAGACTCTCTGATGGCGGAACAGATGCAGTCACAATACGTGAGTTTGACCTAATAGAGAAAAAGTTTTTAAGAAATGGATTTAATACTTATTCATCAAAGCAAAATGCATCTTGGGTCAATGAGAATCAGATCTTGATAGGGGCTGATTTTGGCGAAGGATCGATGAATGAGTCAGGTTACCCCATGCAGGTTAAGTTATGGAATCGAGGAGAGGCTTTGGATGATGCAAAAGTCTTCTTCAAAGGGTCCTATGAAAAAATATTTAGCTTCCCATTTGTCAGTATCAGGCCGGATGGAAAGCACTATGGAATCATTGAGGGGCCAACATTTTTCTCAAAAGTATTGCATCTATTT
>DMGO01000116.1:3787-4755 GCA_003449795.1 Gammaproteobacteria bacterium
AGAGATTCGCTTATCTTAACCATACAGGAGGACTGGGGAGTATTTAGGTCAGGATCCTTATTGGAGATCAATGTTAGCTCTGCTTTGACCAATAGTATCAATGAGAAAGATGTCACAGTTATTTTTGAGCCTGATGGTAAACGTTTTATATCCAGAGTGAGCATTGGCAAGAATCAATTAATGGTCAGTATGCTAGAAAACGTCAATGGAAAAATCACAAGATATGTGAAAAATGATGATGGTTGGAATTCCATTGATATTGAGGGATTTCAAAACTCAACCATGAATATCTATGGGCAGGATGTGTGGTCAGATAATGCTTTTATATCTGTTTCAAATTTCCTGGAACCATCAAGTATTTTTCATGCTTCTGATGGTGCTGATTATAAAAAAATTAAATCTAGGAAAAATTCCATTGATCCTGAAAAGTATAGAGTGGAGCAGAATTTTGTTTCCTCTAAAGATGGAACTTCAATCCCATATTTTCTTATTTCAAGGAAAGATATGGTATCAGATGGAGACAATCCAACCATTCTATATGGTTACGGAGGTTTTCAAATCTCAAAACCACCATCATACCTTGGGGGATCAATTGCAGAATATTGGCTTGATGCAGGTGGTGTTTATGTCATTTCGAATATTCGTGGAGGGGGAGAGTTCGGACCAGAATGGCATCAATCTGCCCTAAAAGAAAATCGTCAAAGAGCCTATGATGACTTCATTGCGATTGCCATTGATTTGATCGAGAAGGGGATTACATCCCCAAAACATCTTGGGATTGAAGGCAGATCAAATGGCGGACTTCTAGTCGGTGCTACTTTTACGCAAAGGCCTGATTTATTCAATGCAGTGATATGTGGTGTCCCATTATTGGATATGTATCGCTATGATAAATTACTGGCTGGTGCTTCATGGGTTGACGAATATGGAGATCCTGATAATCCTGAAGAATGGGAGTTCATCAGAAA